>NZ_JBHRUZ010000018.1:0-21830 GCF_042647185.1 Comamonas sp. JC664 | reverse complement strand
GGCTCTCTGGATGCCCTGAATGGATTGATTGATAAATTACGTGGATAATGCACCGGCCATGTGCTGCACGTCGTGATTTGGGGTGACATTTACTAACAACTTCGCTTAAGAGCGGACAACGCTCCACGAGGTCCTGGAAGCAGTGATTCCGTGTCAGCAGCGCAAAGCAAAAATACGAATTCGAAGTAAGCGAGCCTGGAAGGAATCCGGGCTCGCTTTGAATGAACAACTGAATGATTTGCGGAGAGCGACATGAAAAAGCAGCATTGGCGGCACTGGCCGTCTTGGCATTGGCAGGCTGCGAAAGCACCGTATGAAGCTGGCGGCGGCACCAACAACATGGTGACCGGTGGCGCAGCAGGGGCAGCAGCCAGGGCGAAAACAGCCAACTCGAAAAATGTGATTCGCCGGTGGGTACCGTCTCCCTGGTCGAGAACCAGCAAGCGGGCTGGTACACCATCTTGCGCAACGAATACCGCCTGCCACCGACCGCCAATCTGCTGCGCGTGCTGATCCAGCAATCGAACTGCTTTGTGGTCGTGGAACGCAGCGCTGCCGGCATGAACGCGATGAACCGCGAGCGCGCGATGATGGACAACGGCGAAATGCGCAAGGGCAGCAATTTCGGCAAGGCCAAGTGGTCGCATCGGACTACGGCCTGACGCCTGAGGTGACCTTCAGCGAAGACAATGCCGGCGGCTTTGGCGCGGCGCTGGGCGGCATCCTGGGCGGCCGTGGCGGCGGCGCGCTCGCAGGCGTGGCTGCCAACAGCAAGACCCGTGAAGCATCGGCCATGCTGACCCTGGTGGACAACCGCTCGGGCGTGCAGGTGTCCTCGTCGACCGGCAATGCCAGCAACACCGACTGGGGTGGCTTTGGTACCTTGTTCGGTGGCGCAGCTGGTGCCAGCATGGGTGGCTACTCCAACACCTCGCAAGGCAAGGTCGTGTCGGCCGCTTTCGTCGATGCCTACAACCAGATGGTGCAGGCGCTGCGCAACTACAGTGCGCAATCCGTCAAGGGCCAGGGCCTGGGCGGTGGCGGTCGTCTGGGTGTGGATGGCGCCGCAGCGCCCAGCCAGACCTCGGCACCCGGCGCCAAGACCAATGTGCGCCTGAGCATGAAGCAAGCGCAGCAGCGCCTCAACGAGCTGGGCTACGATGTGGGCACCCCCGATGGCGCCTCCGGCCCGCGCACGCAGAACGCGCTGCGCTCCTTCCAGCAAGACCAGGGCCTGTCGGTGACGGGACGCCTGGACCAGGCCACGATGCGCCAGCTGTCGGAATAAGCCTTCCGCACTGCCTAGCCAGGCCAGCAAACCCGCCGCTCACCCCGGCGGGTTTTTTCATGCCCTGTCGATGACCTCGTCGATATCGGCAGGCGGCTGGGTTTCCATGAACTCCTCAATATCGCAGCGCAGCTGCAGCTCCGGGCCAGCAGCTTGTGCAGCTGGCGCGGATCGATGGGCTTGTGCATCAAGGTCGCCCCCAGGCTGTTGGCCATCTGCAGCCTTTGGGGGCCGTGTCGCCGGTCAGGATCACGTAGTGGGGCAGCATCTGCTGCCAGGGCACATGCTCGGCCGTGCATCGCGCACGGCCATGACGACCATGCTGCCGTCTTCGGTGGCCGACAGGCGCAGGTCGGTCAGCACCACATCGAAGGCTTGCTGTTGCTCTCCTGCATATGGCCGATCAGGCGCCGCACCTGGTCCACATTGGCCGCGCTCATCACCTGGCAATGCCATTGCTCGAGCATGCTGGCCAGCCCCACGCGCACCAGCGGCTCGTCATCGACCACCAGCACCTTGAGGCCATGCAGCGACGAGTAGTCGCCATCGTCGGGCTGCTCCCACAGGCCGGCGACCAGCCCATAGCCGCCGGCGGCACGGCCTCTGCCATCAGGCTGACGCGGAAGACGCTGCCGCGCCCCGGGATCGATGACAGCGCGACCTTCACGTTCAGGATATCGGCCAGCTCGCGCACGATCGCCAGACCCAGCCCAGGCCCTTGGTGCCCATGTGCTGGTCTTCGGCCACCTGGCGGAACTTCTGGAAGATTAGGTCGTGGTGCTCGTCATCGATGCCCACACCGGTGTCCCAGACCTCGATCACGCGCTGCAGGCCGCGTTTGCGCACCCCCAGCAGCACGCCACCGTGGTCGGTGTAGCGCAGCGCGTTGGACACCAGGTTGCGCAGCAGCATAAAGAGCAGCGACTGGTCGGTGTAGATCCAGTCTTCGCTGTCGCGCACGCGGAAGACCAGGTTCTTGGCGTCGGCCTGTGGGCCGAACTCCTTCTCCAGCCGGCGCAAGAAGCCGGCAATGGCCACCGGCTGGAACTTGGGGTCCAGCACGCCGGCCTCGATGCGCGAGTAATCCATCAGGGTGTCGAGCATCTCGCGGCTGGCCGACAGCGCAGCGCGCGCGTGCTCGAGCACCACCGCCTGCTGGCTGTTGAGGCCCGAGCCGCGCAAGGTCTCCAAAAACAGGTTGAGCGCCTGCACCGGCTGGCGCAGGTCATGGCTGGCGCCGGCCAGAAAGCGGTTCTTGGCGCGCACCGCGTTCTGGGCCGAGCGGGCATGGTCGCTCAGTGCTTCTTGTACGACGCAATGGCCCGGCCCAGCTGGTCGATCTCGTCACCCCACTGCTGGGGCACCGCGTAGATGCCGCCAAACTCGTCATTGCTGACCTCGCGGCGCAGCGCCACCAGGCGCGCGAGACCGAGCATGCATGTAGATGCCCGCCATCGCCACGCACAGGATCAGCACGGCCACCAGCCAGTTCAGATTGCTCTGCTGGGCCGCCACATCCCGGGACAGCTGCACGCTGCGCTCATTGAGCTGGCGCCGCAGGTCGCCGCAGCGCGGCTGGCCAGCAAGGACATGTCGGTGGCCAGCATCTGGTTCTCGGCCACCAAGTGGAAGACGGCCGGTCATCGAGGCCATGCTGCGCGGGCTGAAAGATCGCCTGGCTCAGCTGCTGCACATTGGCGTTGAGCGCATTGCGCTTGGACTGCATCAGCGGGTCGATCGCGCCATCAAGCCGTGTCTGCGTCATCTCGCCGAGCAGCTTGTCGAGCCAGCCCATGCGGTCGGTCAGCTCCACCATGTTCAGCCGCCGCTCGCCGATGTCGTTGGTGATGGCGACCAGGCGCGCATAGCTGCCGATCATCTCGCTTTGCTGCATCACGCGCGTGCTGGCAATGAGCTGCTCCATCTCCACGCTGGACAGCTGCTGCAGGGCCTGGTTGGTGCGGCGCAGGCCCTGCAAGGTCAAGGCAAACACCACGGCAATACCCACGGCCAGAATCACCAGCATCAGCAAGATGCGCGAGGTCACCGACATCGGAAAACTGCGCTTGTCCGGTGCGGCCTGCGCGGCAGGTGCTGGTGGTGGTAGTGATGGGCTGTCTGGCATAGGGGAAGCTGCCATTGCTGTCAGTTCTGCCAGCGCAGGTCTTCGAGCGCAAAGGTCGGGATCGGGCATTGGGACCACATGCCCACCAGGCCCTTGCGCATGAAGTTGCGCTCGGGCCGCACGACGATGAAGGCGTTGACCGCATCTTCGGCCAGCTGCCTTTGCGCCTGGCCCAGCCAGTCATCGAGCTCCTGGGCGATGCGGACGCGCGCAGCTTTTCCCAGATCTTCTTGAACACACGGTTGTTGTACTGGAAGTAGTAGTCATCGCGCGCATAGATGCCGATGTCCATTGGCTCCACATGCATGATCAGGCTCAGGTCATAGTCCTTGCGCTTCATCACCTGGTCCAGCCAGGTGGGCCAGTCCATGCGGATGATCTCGACCTGCAGGCCGATGGCTTCGAGCTGCGCGGCCACGATCAGGCTGCCGTAGCGCCCGTAGTCGGTGGGCGGCACGGCCAGGCGCAGGCTGGTGCCCGGGGCCACCTGGCCTGGGCGAGCAGGGCCTTGGCCTGGGCCGGGTCGTAGGGGTAGCGCTGCACCAGATCGACATAGGCCGGTGGTGGGGCGAGAAGTGGCTGCCAATGGGCAGCACCTCGATAGAGCCGCCATAGATGTTCTGGTAGCGGCTGCGGTCGAGGGCATGGTTGATGGCCCGCCGCACGCGGATATCGTTCAGCGGCGCGCGCGCATTGTTCATCGCGATCAGCAGCTTGCCTTCCACCCCGCGCTGGCCCATCACATAGTCGGTGCGCGCCATGAACGAGGCCGTCAGCCGCGTGACCGAGCTGAGCGCATCGATGCGTCCTTCGGCCAGCATGTTCTCGGTCTCGGCTGCGCTCGACATGAAGAGGAAATCGGCCATGCGGATGGCGGGCTTCTTGCTGTCCCACCACTGCTCGTTGCGCAGCAAGGTGATCGATTTGCCCTTGGTCCATTTTTCGACCTGGTAGGGGCCGGTGCCACCGGCGTGCGGCATTGCTCGCGGCGCTGTCGGGGTGCACCATCACCGCGCCGGCATGGCCAGCGCATAGCTGAGCAGTGCGTCGGGCTCGCTCAGGCGGATGCGCAGCAGGTACTCGTCCACGGCCTCGACGGAGACGAGCTTGTCGAACCATTCGAGGTAGGCATTGGTGTTCTTCATCTGCAGCAGGCGCTGCAGCTGAAGGCAGCCGTGGCGGCATTGAAGGGCTTGCCATCGTGGTAGCGCACTTGGCGGCGCAGCACCATATCGACCTGCTTGCCGTCCTGGCTCACGGTCCAGCTCTGCGCCAGACGCGGCTTGATCTGGCCTTGCCCGTCGATGATGGTCAGGCCCTCGAACACATTGGCGTAGGTGATCTCGCTGGCGGTGGCCGCCGATGTGCTGGTGATGTCGAACGACGCGGGCTCCAGCGGTATACCGATGCGCAAGCGGTCAGATGCCGCCTTGGCGGGCGCCAGCCCACCAGGCAGCAGAGCAGCAAAACGGCCAGTGCCCAGCGCATCCACTGGGGCTTGTCTTGGGGCCTGTATCCATCATCGCTTCCTCGTTGTGCACCTGCCTGGCATCGGGCCGGCAAGTGGCATGGCGCTGGCGCTTGGGCGGCGACAGCAGCAGCTTTTTATTTGATGGCCGTGGCGGGCAGGATACCGTTGCGTTGCGCCACCAGCACCGCCTGGGTACGGGTATCGGCTCCCAGGTGCTTGAGGATGGACGCCACCTGGTTGCGGATCGTGTGTTCGCTCAGCCCGAAATGCTTGGCAATGGCCTTGTTGCTAAAGCCCTTGGCCAGCATCTTGAGCACTTCATACTGGCGCAGCGGCAGCACCTCGGCGCTGGGCTTGGCGGCGGGCTCCAGGCTGCGGCCGCTGGCCTTGTGGATGTGTGCTCCATGCCCAGGCTGCGCAGCAACCAGTGCTGCACCTGCGCGCAGATGGCCTCGGGGCTCCAGCGCCTTGGAGATGAAGCCCGAGGCGCCCTGGCGCACCGCATCGCGCATCAGCTCGGGTGGTCATGGCCCGAGAGCATCACCACATAGGCGCCGGGCCAGCGTTTGCGGATCTGGCCAATGCCTTCGAGCCCATCACAGCCGGGCATGCTGATGTCGAGCATGACCAGGTTGACCCAGTGCTCCTGCGCCACCGCATCGGTGACCGAGCCCGCTTCGTGGATATCGGCCTGCAGCATGTTGCTGCTCAGCAGCATCATGCGCAGGCCTTGGCGGAAGAGGGGATGGTCATCCACCAGCATGACCGATGGCAGGGGCAGTGTCATATCCGCAGGCTCCTTCTTGCGGCATGGGGGCGCAGTTCTTCATGGCCCGTACCTTACATCTATTTACCGAAGCAACCAATAGTCCATATGAACTAGTGCGCCTTACCGCCGCTTTGATAGTTTCGAAGTATCTGCTCGTGTTGAAAAAAGTCCAATGATTTTATGGATTTATTGAGAATACAAGGATGCATTTTTCGTCCCACTTGCGCTGCTAATTGGTCTTTAGGCTAGTACATCTGGTCTATTTACAATTGCTTACTGCCAGCCGAACATGCCTTCCATGCGATGGCTGGCCGCCATGGATGCCTGTCGTCGCTCCCATCTGTTTTGCCCATGAACACACAACACCCAACTGTGAGGACGACATGAACACAGCGCCATCTACCTTGCCGCAGCCCTGCTGACGCAGCCGCTTCCAGCCATGCCCAGGGCTGGCTCGGCGAATCGGTGCCCTGGCAGTTCCAGACCAGCGCCGACCGGGCCAACCGGCCCTTACCAACGACCTCATAGAGAAGAAAAAAGGCGGCTACTACGACGCCTTCAAAAGCACCTACATCACCAATATCGAGCGCCAGGTGAACTGCAACTTCCAGCCCACCGCCGCCGGCAACAGCAGCTCGGCCGACCAGGCCAACCAGGTCGCCTCTCCGCAGACCAATGCATCGGCAGGCAACAGCGCATCGAGCACCGGCAGCGCCAGCGACAGCAGCGACAACCTGGGCCGTGGTGGCGTGGCCAACAACAACCAGAGCAACAGCGGCGCCATCAGCAGTGGCGTGCAGGGCAGCCATCGACGACCACGATGGCGCCGATCAACAGCGAAAACGCCCATGGCCAGCAGGACATGCAGGTCGCGCAGAACAACAGCGGCAACCAAAGCACCAACGTGAGCGGAAGTTCAGCCTGCCAGTTCGGCGCCAGCGGTGCCATCAACTAAAGCGCGGACGGAGGACACCATGCACGCCCTGAACCTTTACCCCCTGTCCGCGCGCGGTCCGCTGCCCCGCCGCACGATGACCCTGTCGGCCCTGGCCGCCACCTTGCTGCTGAGCGGCTGCGCGCTGCCACCTACCAGCAGGTGCGCATGGCCGATGACGAAGCGCCCGTGATGCAAGGCCCTGGCCCGCGCCACAACGGCACCCCGCTGGACAACAGCTTTGCCTGCCTGTCGCACCGCATCGTCGAGCAGCGCAACGGCCGCGCCCCGCTGTCGATTGCCGTGGGCGACATCAAGGACTACACCGGCAAGTACTCCCAGGGCGATGGCATGTCGTCACCCAGGGCGGATCGCTGATGGTCTATTCGGCGCTGGGCAAGCTCGGCGGCGCCATCGATGTGCGCGAGCGCTTTGACACCCGCGTGGCCGAGCTGGAGCTGGCCTACACCGACCGGCGCCAGCTGGGCGATGGCAACCAGCACGCACTGGCCGATGAGAAAGGCCAGCGCGCGGTGCCCTGGCTGCCGTACTACGGCGGCTCCATCCTGCGCTCGACTACTACATCATCGGTGGCCTCACCGAGGTGAACTACAACATCCAGTCCGGCGGCATCGAAGCCAGGTCAACCAATCGGCCCGCGTTACCGCGTCTTCACGATGAACGTGGGCGCCGACCTGCGCATCGTCGAGACCAAGACCTTGCGCGTGGTGCGTGCCGTCAGCCTGCAAAAGCAGATCGTGGGCCGCGAGATTGTGCGGGTATCTTCCGCTTCTTTGGCAGCAACCTGTTTGACATCAACGCCGGCAGCAAGGACCTGGAGCCCGTGCAACTGGGCGTGCGTACTACCTTGGAGCAGGGCGTGCTCGAGCTGATCAGCACGGTGACGCAGACCCCAGCCGGCCCTTGCATGGAAGGCGCCAAGACGGCAGCAGGCGAGCCGCTGCAGTACCGCCAACGCCTGTTCCCACCGAACCTGCAGCACCGGTCCCTGCGCCTGTACCGGCTGCTGCTCCTGTCGCTGCAGCCACCGAGCCGATGCCCGAAAAAACCAAGGCCGCGATGACCTCGCTGGACGTGGTCTTTGAAGAAAACAACACCCGCATTGCGCAGCAATCGGCCACCGCTGCAGAGACCGTGGCCACCCGCCTGCGCGCCGGCCAGGGCGTGCGCATGGCGCTGCTGGCACGCGAGAACGAGAACGACCAGAACCCCGCCCGGCGCGATGCGCTGACCGACGAGCGCCTGCAGGCGCTGCGCGCTGAACTGGCCCAGCATGGCATCCGCCTGGCCAGGTGCAGGTGCTGTGGCGCCCACGCCCGGCGACACCACCGTGCACCGCTACGGCGCGGGCTACCGCCTGCTGCGCGGTTGCAGGTCAAGCCTTGACTGGCAACATTTCAAAGCTACCAATTTCATAGCTTATAGCGCTTTATAGACGGGCACTAAGAGCATAAAACACCCAAATCACGTCTAGTTTTCCTCCCTGTACCCCTAGAGACAGTCATGTCCCACAAGCACCCAACCTTTCTTCGCCGGGCACGCCTGGCTCCGCTGGCCGCTGCGGCGGCATTGATCGCTGCGACCTCCGGTGTGGCGCTGGCGCAGAGCAATGGAACCGCTCCGGTGGCCGGACCCTCGGCCAACCAGACCAGCAACGGGGTGGTGAACGCCCAAAACAGCAGCAATGCGCAGTACACCAACTTCCCCAGCAATGGCGTGGTGAACGGCAATGGCGTGGATGCGCTGGCCATCGGAAACCAGCACCGGCTTGCCACCGGTGCGGCTGCCGCCCTGACCATCAACAACCAGCCGCCGACGCTGCCCACGGTGGACATTGCCCAGCAGGTCAGCGGCACCGTCAGCAGCACGACCTCTGGACTGATCGGCGTCAATGCCGCCAATGTGGTGGGCAACCACGATGGTGATACCGCCAGCGTGAGCAATAACGAAGCCACCTCCACCGCGATCGGCAGCACGGCGGTAGGCACCATGCAGATCACCGGCACAGCGGTGGACATGAGCACCCCGGCGACGGCGGCGGTTAGCCAGACGGCAACGGGGGCGGTGTTTGGCACCACCTCCCTGACCCAGGTAGGTATCCGCCTGAACCAGACCGGGGGTGCCAACCCCGCCAATGCCATGGACAACCTGGGGCTGAGTGTCTCGGGCAACCAGGTCGATGCCAGTGCCCAGGCCAACACCACCCAGGCGGGTATCCAGGTGCAGGGCGGCAGCGTCAATGTGGGGGCCGATGCCAGCAGTACCGTTGACCAAGTGGCCACGGCCCTGTTTTTGGCATCTCCTCGGTCGGTGGTTTGCTGGGTATCCGGGTTCAGGGCACCCCCAACCAGCCCATGACGGACAGCACCCTGGGCGTGAGCAGCAACCAGGTGCAAGCCTCTGCTGGCGGCAACCAGCAGACCAGCAACCTGCAGATCACGGCATCGGTGATGTGGTGCAGGCGCCCGGTACGGTTCTGGCCACCACGGCGACCCAGGGCAATGGCGGCATTGTCATCGCCTCAGGCTCGGCAACCACCCTGGGCATCGACAACCAGAAGCCTGGCTCGGCAACAACAGCTACAGCGTCGCGGGCAACAGCGTCAGCGCCCAGGCCGATGGCAACAGCGGCAGCAACCGCACGGCTGTGGCTGCTGCAGGCAGTATCGACGGTGCGGTGTTGGAGACCACGAATTCCCAGACCCTGGTCTCGCCCGTCGTCACCGCTGGTGCGAGTGTGTTATCGCTGGGCGTGCAGACCCTGGACAGCAGCAATGACACCATGAGCGTCAGCGGCAACCTGGTACAAGCCCAGGCCCAGGGCTCCAGCGCCAGCAACCAGACCCGTGCAGGCGCCAGCAACATTGCTGGCAGCCTGGCCACCACGGCCAATACCCAGGTGAATGCGGCGGTGCCGTTTCGGCCGGTGCTGGCGCTGCGCGCATCGGCAGCAGCTCGACCAGCCTGTCGGGCAGCAGCCTGACGGTGAGCGGCAACCAGGTGGGCGCAGAGGCCACGGCCGCCTCCGCCACCAACGATGCCCAACTCGTGCCGACAATACGGTGACGCAATCGGCCGCCGTGGTGATGAACACGCAGGGCCATGCCACCGGCGCAGTGGAGGCCAGCGCCAGCTCCAACCTGGTGGGCGCAGCGACTGCCAGCGCCACCAATGCCACGCTGGTGGTCAGCGGCAACCAGTTCAGCGCCAGCGCTGCCAGCCAGAAGGCCGACAACCTGGCCCGCATCAATGCCACCAATGGTGTGGTTGATTCTGGCGCCATCGTGGTCAATGTGCAGGACCACCAGGCCGGCAATGTCGGTGCCACGGTCGCAGACTTCATCAACGTCAGCCCTGCGCCCCAGCCAGCCCCGATGCTGATCGGCCTGCGTGCCGACACGGCCTCGGGCGCCAGCCTCACCGTCACCGGCAACCAGGGCGCCTCGGATGCCATCGTCAACCAGGCGAACAACCAGGTCTCGATAGCCGGCAGCCGCATCGATGGCAGCTCCGCGGCCATTCTCTACAACGCACAAAACGTGTCGTCGGGCAATGCACAATCGCTCACCTGGGTCAACCTGGGGGTAGATGGCAACACCGTGGCAGACACCACGCGTGCCGGTGGCCATGAGCTGGTGGTGAGCAACAACCAGTTCAGCGCCAATGCCAGCCAAACCAGCCGTCAACAGCCTGGAGATGAACGCCGTCAGCACGCTGGGAACGGGCGGCCTGCAGCCGGCACTGCTGGGCAGCGTGCAGACCTCGGCAGGCGCCACCTCGGCGACCACGCGGATGGACATCCTCAGCGGCAACAGTGTGGCTACCGATGCCAGCGGCAACACCACCATCACGGGCAACCAGGCCAGCAGCATGGCGCGTGCCAACGTCGCCAACAACCAGCTGACGCTGGCTGCCGGCACGCAGGCGAGCGACCAGTTTGCGTTGCTGGCCAATTCGCAGGGCAACACCGGTGCCGTCACCTCGACCACCAGCTTGCTGGCCGGTGGCAGTGCTGCCAACCGGCTTGATGGCAACATCACCACCACCGGCAACCAGGCGCTGGCAGTGGCGGCAGGCAATACGTCCCTCAACAGCGTGCAGGTAGGTGCCGGCACGGCGCTCAACAGCGGCTCTGGCGTGGGCTTGCTCAATTCGCAGGCCAATAGCGGCAACGTGTTGGCCACCGCAACGCTGAACGCCGATGGCTTCAGCCGTGGCAGCTCGCTCAACCTGAGCGGCAATACGGCCAGCGCCACGGCCGTGGGCAACAACGCGGAGAACGTCGTGAACGTGTCGGCCCTGCCTGGCCAGCAAATGGCCAGCGCGCAGCTGACCTCCACCCAGATCAACAGCGGCAACGTGTCGGCAGTGGTCAGTGGCAGCTACAGCGCCTCCGGCGTACCGGGCACCAGCGGCATCAATGTATCGGGCACCGCTCGTCTGCCGTGGCGATTGGCAACCGTGCCACCTCGTCGATGACATTGGGTGTGCAATAAGCGTAAGGCCTTGCACTTTGACAGCCCGCCTGGCTCCCCAGGCGGGCTTTTTGTGTTTGCCAGCAGCGGGCATATCGCACCCTTTGCGTGCGAAATGCTGCCGGGGCTAACCTGCCGGGTTTTCATCTGAAGGAGTTTTGTATGAACCTCGCGATACCCCCCTCTGGGCATCCTGGCTGTACCGGCCGGTGGAGTTGCGCATCGATGTGAGCCGATTCCACCCCAGCAACTCGAAGGCGAATGCGCCTCCATCCACGATCGCATCCACACGCCCGGCGACAGGCTCCATGGCCTGCCCGAGATCCCTTTGTCCGACCCCCGTTTTGCCATCCGCTACCGCAGCGCCGATGGCGAGTTCTATGTCTATGTCGAAGACCAGCTGGAGCACCGCATTGCGGGCTTTACCGTCTTCAACCGCCTGATCGAGCTGGACAAGCGCGCCGACCGCTACATACGCGGCCCGCACAGCCGCTTTGACCCGCCTACCAGCGCAAGGGCCTGGCCTCTTGCATCTACCGCTGGGCGCTCGATGCCGGCCTGTGCCTGGTCACAGGCGCGCGCCAGTCACCGGGCGCGCATGCGCTGTGGCACAAGCTCGCTGCCAGCCACCGCCTGGCTATGTCGATATCAGCAACAAGAAAATGCACTACCTGGGCGAGCGCATGGCGCCCGAGCGGCTCGATCCGCTCAGCACCCGCATGTTTTTTGCTCGCCAGGGCTGGTCGCTGGGCAGCTTTGCCGCAGCCACCGGCATGCGCTGCGATTGACGATGCCGCGCGGCATTACGCGGGCCGGCGCATCACGAACTTGCCCGCCTCGCTGATCGTGAAATAGTCGCCCGGCCCGCCGCCGCGCAGCAGCGGCTTGCCCGCTGCCGTCTGGTACACGCCGCCTTGGAGCAGCTGCTCGTCGATATGCACCATCACACCTCGCCCAGCACCAGCCAGGTGGGCACCTGCGTGCCTTGCGCGGTCTGCAGCTGCACGATCTGGGTGCAGCGGCATTCCATCGTCACCAGGCTGGCCTGCACGCGCGGCGGGCGCACCAGTGTCGAGGGCTCGGTGGCCAGGCCGGCCAGCTCGAATTCGTTCACCTCGGGGCCCACGGCCGCGCAGCTCTGGTTCATCGCCTCGGCCAGCGATTCGCTCGCCAGGTTCCAGACAAACTCGCCCGTCGCCTCGATGTTGTTCAGGCTGTCCTTGCGCCCCACGCTGGCAAAGCCGACGATGGGCGGCACATAGTTGAAGGCGTTGAAAAAGCTGTAGGGCGCCAGGTTCAGCACGCCGCTGCTGCTGGTGCTGGAGATCCAGCCAATCGGGCGCGGGCCGACGATGGCGTTGAAGGGGTCATGGGGCAGGCGGTGGCCTTGGCGGGTTCGTAGCTGTGCAGGGGCATGGTGGGAATGGCAGAGGTTGGATAGTGGAAGAAACGGCGGCAGACCTGGAACGGCCTCCTAGCGGGTCTGCATGCCCAGAAAACGCACCGGTGACAGGCCGCAGGCACGCTGCACCATGGCGCTGAAGGCGCTGGGCGTATAGCCCAGCTCGGCAGCTATCTGGCCAATGGCCAGGCCGCTGGCACCCAGCTCCACCGCCTTGGCCAGAATGACCTGCTGGCGCCACTGCAGGTAGGTGCAGCCCAGCTCCTGGCGGAACAGGCGCGCAATGGTGCGTGGGCTGGCGCCGCTGTTGTGGGCAAAGGCCTGCAGGCTGTCATGGGCCAGCGGGTCGTCCAGGACGGCCTGGCACAGGCTGTGCAGGCGCTTGTCGCGCGGCATGTCCACCCGCAGATCGAGCTGGGTCGCCTGGCGCAGCTCATCGAGCAGCAGCGCGCTGACATGGCGCTCGCGCGCGAGCTGCGCGGCGCTGGGCGCGGGTGCATCGTCGGGCAGGGTGGGCAGATCGCACACGAGCGCGCGCATCAGCTCGGAGACCTCCAGCACACGGCAGCGCGCCAGAGGTTGGCAGCGCTGTCACCCGGGCCGGGCCGCACTGACCTTCGGCCTGGTAGATGTAGAGGGTGCGCAGCTCGGCCGTCTCCACGAGGGTCACCGCATGCTCGACACCGGCGGAATCCAGAGCGCGCGCCGGGGCGGCACCACAAAGGTGGCCGATGGCACGCGCAGGTGCACGGTGCCGGTGACCGAGATGGCCAGCTGCGCCCAGGCATGCTGGTGGGGCAGCACCCGGGTGTCTCCGCTCAGCTCACGCAGCTTGGCACGCACCGGCCGCTCGGCGGTGGGCACAAACAGGTGCGGGGTGAGCGAGTCCACATACTGCCAGGCACGGCGGGCGCTGGCAGCCTCGCCGCTGGCGGCAGCGCGTGCCGCGTGGGGCGGGGAGGCAGTCCGGGCAGAAGTCATGGCAGCAAGGCGGTTGGGGGTGGCAGTGATGGGAAGGGCCAGTGCAGCAGCTTGGCACATTGGCGATAGTAATCGTCTCTCTGTCGCATACATGCCGACAGGGCTTTGGCTAACATCGCTGCCATGACAACCAGCACAACAATACCGCCGGGCGCGCCGGCCCAGCGCGTTGGGCAGCCTGCGCCAAGATTCGCGCACCATCGGCCTGGTGGGCCTGGCCCATGGCTCCTCGCACTTCTTCCACCTGCTGCTGCCGCCGCTCTTCCCCTGGCTGATTGCAGATTTCGGCTTCAGCTACTCCGAGCTCAGCGTGCTGGTGTCGGCCTTTTCATCGTCTCGGGCGTGGGCCAGGCGCTGGCCGGCTTTGTGGTCGACCGCTTGGCGCCCGCCCCATCATGTTTGCCGCGCTCAGCAGCTTTGCGGTGGCCGGTGTCATTGCCGGCACCGCCAACAGCTATGCGCAGCTGATGCTGGCCGCCATCTTTGCCGGCCTGGGCAACGCACCCTTCCACCCGGTGGATTTCACCATCCTCAACAAGCGCCTCTCGCCCCAGCGCCTGGCCATGGCTTCTCGGTGCATGGGCTCTCGGGCAACCTGGCTGGCGGCGGCGCCGGTGTTCATGGCCGGCATCACCTCGGCCACCGCTCCTGGCGCATGGCTTGCCTCTGCGGCGCCGCGCTGGCGGCCATCATCCTGACCATCATGGTCATCAACCGCGATGCGCTCGATGACCGGGTCAGCCTGCCTGGCGCGGCCCCTGCCAAGGCGGCGGTAGCCGGCAAGCAGGAGCACCCGATGGCCTTCCTGAAGCTGCCCTCGGTCTGGCTGTGCTTCTCGTTCTTTTTCTGGACCACCTGCGCGATGAGCGCCATCCAGTCGTTCTCCAGCGCGGCGCTGCAGCAGCTCTACGGGCTGCCCGCCAGCATCACCGCCTATGTGGTCACCGGCTATATGCTGTTTGGCGCCGCCGGCATG
This sequence comes from Comamonas sp. JC664, assembly GCF_042647185.1. NCBI lineage: Bacteria > Pseudomonadati > Pseudomonadota > Betaproteobacteria > Burkholderiales > Comamonadaceae > Comamonas > Comamonas sp. JC664. The sequence goes on along the minus strand of NZ_JBHRUZ010000018.1, from coordinate 7,389 downwards.
GTGCTGGGCGGCTTTCTGGTGGCCGGGTGGAGCGGCTGGAGAAAGTCATCTCTGCCTGCCTGCTGTTCTCCGGCATCTTGCTGGCGCTGGTGGGCACCGGCTGGCTGCCCGGCTATGCGGCGCTGGTGTGGCGGCGCTCGCCGTATCGGCACCGGCCTGGCCGGCCCCTCGCGCGACATGCTGGTCAAGCGCGCCGCGCCGCCGGGTGCCACCGGCCGGGTCTATGGCACCGTCTACTCGGGCTGGACCTGGGCTTTTGCCTGGCCGCTCCGGTGTTTGGCTACATGCTGGACCACCACATGAACGCCGGTGTGTTCTTTGGCGCGGCCGTGGGCATGGTGCTGAGCGTGGTGTCGGCCGGCTTTGTCGGCGCCGGAGTGGCCGCGCGCAAGCAAAAGGAAAAGGCCGCTGTGGTGCCTGCCTGAGCAAGACGCTGTACCCCCTGGGCACCCGCAGAAAACCCGCCACAAGGCGTAAAAAGGCCCGCGCAACCGCTTGGTTGCGCGGGCCTTTCACTGGGTCGCTGGTATGGATCAGCCCAGCTGGAAGATCTTGCCCGGGTTGAGGATGTTCTTGGGGTCCAGCGCCTGCTTGATGGCGCGCATCATGGCGACGGCGCCTTCGCCGGCTTCTTCCAGCAAAAAGCCCTGCTTGTGCACGCCAATGCCGTGCTCACCGGTGCAGGTGCCGCCCAGCGCAATGGCGCGCTGCACCAGCTGGTGGTTGAGCTGCTCGGCCTGCGCGCGCTGGGCATCGTTGTCCGGGTCGATCAGGTAGCCAAAGTGGAAGTTGCCGTCACCCACGTGGCCCACCAGAAAGTAGGGATGCCGCTGGCATCGGCCTCGGTCACGCATTGCAGCAGCGCATCGGCCAGGCGGCTGATGGGCACGCAGGTATCGGTGGTGATGCAGCGGCAACCGGGCACGCTGGAGACGGCGGCAAAGTAGGCATTGTGGCGGGCGGTGAAGAGGCGCGTGCGGTCTTCCGGGCGCTCGGCCCATTCAAAGGCATTGCCGCCATGCTCGCGGGCCAGGTCCTGCACCATCTCGGCCTGCTCCTTGACGCCGGTGGGCGAGCCGTGGAACTCATCAGCAGCATCGGTTCCTCGCGCAGATCGAACTTGCTGTAGGCATTGACCATGCGCACTGCATTCACATCAATGAGCTCCACGCGCGCAATCGGAATGCCCATCTGGATGGTCTCGATCACGGTGCGCACGGCCGCTTCAATCGTCGGGAACGAGCAGATCGCGGCACTCACCGCTTCGGGCAGCGGTAGATGCGCAGGCTGATCTCGGTAAAGATGCCCAGCGTTCCTTCGCTGCCCACCATCAGCCGTGTCAGGTCGTAGCCGGCCGCGCTTTTCTTGGCGCGGTTGCCGGTGCGAATCACCTGGCCGCTGGCGGTCACCACCTCCAGCGCCAGCACGTTCTCGCGCATGGTGCCGTAGCGCACGGCATTGGTGCCGCTGGCGCGGGTCGATGCCATGCCGCCAATGGAGGCGTCAGCGCCGGGTCGATCGGGAAGAAAAAGCCGGTGTCCTTGATCGCCTCGTTGAGCTGCTTGCGGGTGATGCCCGGCTGCACGGTGATGGTCAGGTCCTCGGTGTCGATCGACAGCACCTGGTTCATGCGGCTCACATCGATGCTGATGCCGCCTTGCACGGCCAGCAGATGGCCTTCGAGCGAGGAGCCGGCGCCGTAGGCAATGACGGGCACCTCGTGCTGGTGGCACAGCGCCACGGCATCCTGCACATCCTGGCTCGACTGGGCATAGACCACGGCCGCTGGCGGCGGCGCGGTGATGGAGCCTTCGTCGCGCCCATGCTGCTCGCGCACGGCCTGCGAGGTCACGCACTGGCTGCCAAAACGGGCACTGAGCGCTGCCATGAAGGCATCGGGAATGGGGCGCTGCGCAGCAGCCAGAATGTGGGGGGAGGTGGGCGCGTTCATCGGGTTCTCCAGGGCGGGAGCCAAGAATAGCACCGCCGGCTTTTCATGGCTGTCCGCTGCGCTGCAGCCGGGCATGAAAAAACCCCGCCGTAGCGGGGAGGGGAGAGATCGGAAAACCGGCAGTGGCTGCTGGGTCAGAGCGCCTTTTTGACCGGTTGGCGCGCCTGATGGCGGCGCGGGTCATGGTGCCCAGTTGGCGCTCAACCTGGATAATGCGGCTGCCGCTAGCGGCCTGACCGATGCGTTGTTGGCTGCTATTGAGCGGCTGGGCATGCGCCATCGCCGATGTGACCGCAATCGATGCAAACAGCATCACGCTGCGGGCGTCAAAGGGATGGGCGAAAAACTTGCCAGACATCTGTAGATCCTTTCGTCATTCAGACATGGCTCTATTGAACCCGGAATCGCCGGTTTTGCTATCATTTTTGCTTAGTGTTGCCTCGGCTACATATTTCCTGTGCCGGTACAGAAAATAGGCGCTGGTTCACCGCTGCTTTACAAGGATTACCCATGGGCAACCGTCTCTCCCAAATTGCGACCAGAACGGTGACGATGGCAGCACCGGGCTGGGCGACAACACCGCGTCTCCAAGGCCAGCGGCCGGCCCCAGGCGATGGGCGATGTCGACGAGCTCAACTCCCACATCGGCCTGCTGCTGTGCGAGCCGCTGCCCGCCGATGTGCGCGAGCTGCTGGTCGATATCCAGCACCAGCTGTTCAACCTGGGCGGCGAGCTGTCGATGCCGGCTACGAGCTGCTCAAGGACGATGCATTGCTGCAGCTCGACACCGCACTGGCGCACTACAACGCGCAGCTGCCGCGCCTGGCCGAATTCATCCTGCCCGCCGGCACGCGTGCGGCCGCGCAATCCCATGTCTGCCGCACCGTCGCGCGCCGCGCCGAGCGCATGGTGGTGGCGCTGGAGCAGGGCGAGGCCATGCGCGCCGCACCGCGCCAGTACCTCAACCGCCTGTCCGATCTGCTGTTTGTGCTGGCGCGCGTGCTCAACCGCGTTGATGGCGGTGACGATGTGTACTGGAAAAGCGCGCGGCTGGCGCGCATGCAGGCCGAAGATGGCCACGGCGGCCCCGGCGACAACAACATCGGCGCGGGCCGCTGAACCCTGAGGCCCCCATGCGCCTGCGCCATATCGAAGTCTTCAACGCGGTGATGCACACCGGCAGCGTCAGCGCTGCGGCGCGCCTCATCAACATCTCGCAGCCAGCCGTCAGCCGCACCTTGCAGCATGCCGAGCTGCAGCTGGGCTTTGCGCTGTTCCAGCGCAGCAAGGGGCGGCTGACGCCGACCAGTGAGGCGCTGGCCTTGCTGCCGCACATGGAAAAGCTGTTCGCCCAGCTCGAAGAGGTGCAGCGCCTCGCTGACAGCCTGCGCCAGGGCCGCGACAGCGATTCGCTGCGCATTGCCAGCGTGCTGGCGCTGGGCCACGAGGTGCTGCCCCGGGCGCTGGCGCAGTTCAAGCAGAAGCACCCGCATGTCAGCGTCAGCCTGCAGTCGCTGCATTCGCCGCAGATCGTCTCGCGCTGATGATGCAGGAGGCCGATGTCGGCTTTGTGCTGAGCAATGTGCAGCAGGCCAGCCTGCAGCAGGAGAACCTGGCCCGCGTGCCGATGGTCTGCGTGGTGCCCAGGGCATGCTGCCGCCCTTCAAGCTGCGCGCGGGCAGCCTCTCGCTCGATGACCTGACCGGCGTGCCCACCATCAGCCTCGATGCGCAGGACCCCGTGGGCATGCTGCTGAGCCAGCTGGCGCGGGAATCGAGCGCCGGCCTGAACCACTATGTGACCGTGCAGACCTACCACACGGCGCTGGCCATGGCCCACCACGGCCTGGGCGTGGCCATGGTCGATGGCTGCACCGCCTTGTCGGCCGACACGAGCAAGGTCGATGTGCTGCCGCTGGCGCCCGGCCTGCAGGTGCCGGTCAATGCGATCCGCGCGGTCTCGCAGCCGCAATCACTGCTGGTCAAGGCGATCACGCGCGAGATGCAGAAGGTGCTGGCGGCGCAGCTGTAAGCCTCTGCGTCAACGTGCGATTGTGCGATTGCGCGGCTCAGGCAGCCTGGCCGATCTCGTAGGCCAGCTGTGCCCCCGTGCCAAACGCCAACGTAAAACCCAGCGCGCCGTGGCCGGTGTTGATCCACAGATTGCTGGCGCCTGCGCAATTGGCAATCGGCACAGCAGTCGGTGTGGCAGGGCGCAGGCCGGCCCAGGGCTGGACCTGCACAAAATCGCTGCAGCCGGGAAACACCGCTTCGGTGGAGGCACACAGGCTTTGGATCTTGTCCTGCGGAATGCGCAGGTCGTGGCCCACCAGCTCCACCATGCCGGCTACGCGCAGGCGCTCGCCAATGCGCGCAAACACCACCTTGCGCGCGCTGTCGGTGATGCTCACCGTGGGCGCCTTGTGGCCGGCTGCTGCCACATCCAGGGTGATGCTGTAGCCCTTGAGCGGGTAGACCGGCAGGTCCACGCCCAGTGGCTTGCACAGTGCCACGCTGTCCACGCCCAGCGCCACCATGAAGTGCTCGGGCCTCGATATCGCCCTGCGCCGTCTGCAGCGCGACGATCTTGCCGCCTTCGCGGCGCAGGCTGTGGATGGGCGTGTCCATGATGAACTTCACCCCCTTTTGGCGCAGCCAGTCTTCGAGCTGGCGGCAGACCTGGTAGCAATCGGCGGCGCACTCGCTGGGCGTGTGCACGGCGCCGGCAAACTGGCTGCGGTAGGCGGCGAGCGCAGGCTCCAGCGCGACGGCTTCGTCGGCGCTGACGATGCGCTGGGGCGCGCTGCCCAACTGGCTTGCACCTCGAGCTGGTGGCGCGCCGACTGCACGGCTGCATCGCTGGGGTAGAGCACCAGCTTGCCGGTGCTGCTGTAGTCCCAGTCGCCGCCCACCTGGGTCTGCATGGCCTCAAAACGCTGGCGCTGACGGCGGCCAACTGCAGCAATGTGCGGGTGCTGGCCGCAGACCGGTCGGCATTGCAGGCACCCAAGAAAGCCAGGCCCCATTTCCATTGCTGGGGATCGGCCTGCAGGCGGAACTTGAGCGGCGAGTCGCTGCTGAACAGCAGCTTGGGCAACTGCTTCCAGATGGCGGGGTCGGCCAAGGGTTGCACATAGCTGTAGCTCAGCTGCGCACCATTGCCCATGCTGGTGCCGCTGCCCGCATGTGAGGCTTTGTCAACCACCGTAACCTGGTGCCCAGCCTGGTGCAGCTCATAGGCGGCCGCCAAACCCACAATTCCCGCACCCAGAATGCATACCTGCATGGAACACCCCCTGAAAACCCTTAATATAGGCGCTTGAATTCAGGCTGTCGCATAGCAAAATGGGCAACAGGCATGCCGTTTGCTTATAGTACAGCGGTTCTTCACCTTTGCGGTATGCCATGCACCATAACCAAGCGTTATGGGCCTGTCCCAAAAGGCATTGTTGGAACAAAGCACTGGTTTCTACACTGTTGCATTGATTGATTCAAGGAGGTCTCACCATGAAGTTTGTTAAGTCGCTGGTCTGTGCTGCCGCTGCCGTTGCCTGCCTGCCCTCGGCCTTGCCGATGTGCTGGCCAAGGCCAAGGATTCGGGCGAAATCACGTTCGCCTACCGCGAATCCTCGGTGCCGTTCAGCTACCTCTCCGGTGGCCAGAACGCCATTGGCTTCTCGGTGGACATCTCCAATGCCGTGGCCGATGCCGTGCGCAAGGAAATCGGCAAGCCCGACCTGAAGTCAAGTGGCAGTCGGTCACCTCGGCCAACCGCATTCCGCTGATCCAGAACGGCACCATCGTGCTCGAATGCGGCTCCACCACCAACAACAGCGCCCGCAACAAGGACGTGGATTTCGCGATCAACTACTTCTACACCGGCACCCGCGTGGCCGTGAAGAAGAGCTCGGCATCAACAGCTGGCCGATCTGAAGGGCAAGACGCTGGCGATCACCACCGGCACCACCAACCTGCCTGTGGTGCGCAAGTACAGCGCCGACCAAAGCTGGACATCAACATCACCTTGGCCAAGGACCATTCCGACGGCTTCTTGCTGATGGAAAACGACCGCGCAGCCGGCTTTGCGATGGATGACATCCTGCTGTACGGCTTGAAGGCCAACTCCAAGGACCCTGCTGCCTACGAAGTGTGGCCGATGCGCTGCAAGTCGAGCCCTATGCCTGCATGCTGCCCAAGGACGATCCTGCCTTCAAGAAGATCGTCGATGGCGTCATCGGCGGCATGATGAAGTCCGGTGAGTTCACCAAGCTGTACGACAAGTGGTTCATGCAACCCATCCCGCGAAGAACAGGCGCTGGGTCTGCCGATGAACAAGGAACTCAGGACAATCTGACGGCGCAAAGCGACAAGCCTGCGATCTGATGGACAATCCCGTGTCGTGCACGGCACGCACTGCAATGGCCCGGCAACGGGCCATTTTTCATTTTCTCTGGAGTTCGGCATGACGCTTTCCACCGTAGGCATTCTGGGCGGCATGGGCCCGGCAGCGGGCGCTGATTTTGTGCGCCTGTTTGTACAGGCCTGCGCAGACCATTTGCGGGCCAGCGGCGCCGCTGTTACCGACCAGGGCTACCCCACGCATTGGCTGGCCCAGTTGCCGATACCGGACCGCAGCGCCGCGCTGCTGGCGCCCGAGACCGCAGAGGACCCCTTCGCGATGATGTGCCAGGGCCTGGACAAGCTCCAGGCAGTGGGCGCCCAGGCGGTGGCCGTGGCCTGCAATACCGCCCACGCCTGGCATGGGCGCCTGCAGCAGGCCTACCCGCAGCTGCAGCTCTTGCACATTGCGCGCGTGGTGGCCGAGGGCCTGCAAGAGCAAGGCCACCAGGCCTGCATGCTGCTGGCCACGCAAGGCACCTACCGCATTGGCCTGTATGACCAGGCGCTGGCCGCCTGCGGCATCACCGTGCACCTGCCGCAAGAGGCTGAGCGTGAGTTGCTGATGCGCGGCATCTACCAGGGTGTCAAGGCCGACCGCATGGACCAGGCGCGCGCCGATTTTGCCGCCGTGGCCCAGGCCATGCGCGCCCGCCATGGCGATGTGCCGCTGATCATGGGCTGCACCGAAATACCGCTGGCCCTGCCAGGCGCGGCCAGCATGCAAGGCCTGCCGTTGGTCGACCCGGCCTGGGAGCTGGCGCGTGCCTTGGCGCGCGTGGCCTACGGCAACTGAATAAGGCCTTAAGCGGCGTCTTCCAGCATCGCCATCGTGATGCGTGAAACGCAGGTCAGCTTGCCGTCATCGTTGACCATGTCGATCTGCCAGACCTGGGTCATGCGGCCGATATGCACGGGCTTGGCGGTACCGGTGACCCAGCCGCTCTTCACACCCCGGATATGGTTGGCATTGATGTCCAGCCCCACGCAGCGCCAGCCTTCTGGCGACGAGAACAGCGCGCCAACAGATCCCAGCGTCTT
>NZ_JBHRUZ010000017.1:0-20421 GCF_042647185.1 Comamonas sp. JC664 | reverse complement strand
GTAGCCGATGGTGCTGCGGTCGATGCCGGGCCTTGCGCAGCCAGAAACGACAAGGTGCCCAGCACCGCAGCAGCGGCAGGCCGGCAGAAAAGCCCAGCGCCAGCATGCGCAGGCTGGCCGGCCCGGTATAGACGCGAAACGTGTCCGCCCAGGAGCGTCGGGCGGCGGGGAGGAGGCGGTAGCGGGCGAAGAGGTGTCGGCCATGCGGACGAGGCGTACAGTAAAAAGGGGTGGGCCAGGCCAGGCCCGGACAATGCGCCAATATACGCTGATCCGCGCTGCTGAATCGGGGCAAGCGGCGCAACAAGGGGTCAGGGCCCACGCTTGGCTACACTGTGCGCTATGCACTGATGCACCGCTGCTTCCATGGCCGACCACCACCACCACCGCTTGCTGGCTCCTGACTACTCTGTTCGACACTACGAAGGCGAGCAGCAGGCGCACAGCCATGACCATGTGCAGCTCTTGTATGCACTGGCCGGCCGCATGGAGCTGGAGGTCGATGGCAAGGCCGCCTATGTCGATACCGCCAGCGGCGTGGAGGTATACCGGCGGGTGCCACCCACGAGCTACCTGGCACAAAAGGGCAGCGCGCTGGCCGTGGTGGATGTGGCCGACGGCGCAGACTGGGCGCAGATGCGCCGCTTTGCCGCCGCCCCCGCCGCGCGACTGGCTGGCCACCCATGCCTCGGCCTTGACCGTGGCCCCAGGCCCATGTGGCCTGGGTCAGCAGTCGCCCGCGCTGCTGCTGCGCCGCGCGCTGGATGTGCAGGCATCACCGCTGCGGTACGGCCGATCTGGCCGGCGACTGGCGCACCCCCCCAACTGGCGGCGCTGGCACACCTGAGCGCCCCAGCGTTTTCATGTGCGCCTGGCAGGAGCTGACCGGCAGCACCCCCCAGCAATGGCTGCGCGACCTGCGCCTGACCGAGGCCAGCCAAGCCCTGGCCGCCGGCCAGCCGCTGGAGACCACGGCGCTGCGCTGCGGCTACAGCACGGCCAGCGCGCTGGCCTATTGCCTGCGGCGCGATCGCGGCGTGGGCAGCCGCAGCTGCGCAAACGCGGCGGCGCATGATGCGCTGGGTGCGTTTGGCAGCCCAGCACAAGCGTTTCTCGACATTTGCCCCGGCCCCGTCGCGGCACCATAGCGGCATGACACAGACTTCCAGCGCATGGCATCCCCCGCCCCTTCTTCATTTTTCAGCGCCTCTGCGCAAGGTATTGCGCTGGTCGCCATTGCCGGCGTGCTCTGGGGCACAGCGGCACCGCCCAGTACCTCGGGGCTGCGGGGCTGTCCCGTTCTGGGTGGGGGCTGCGCAGCTGGCGGTGGCGGCGGCATTTTTGGCCTAGCCTGCTGTTGGGCGCGGCGTGGCAGCACCGCAGCCTGTGCTGCGGCCCCGCCAGCGGTCTGCGGCTGTCGTCGTTCTTCTGGGCCTCGCTGGGCATTGCGGCTATAGCGTGTTTTTCTACGCCGGCCTGCAGATGGCGGTGTGGGCGTGGGCACAGCCGTTGCCATTGGCAGCAGCCCCATCTGGGCGGCCTGCTGCAGCCGTGGTGCTGCGCGCGCCCCTGTCGCCGCTGTGGTGGCTGGGCACCTTGGGTCAGCGTGGCCGGCGGTGGTGGCATGGTGATGGGCGAGGGCGGCAGCAGCCAGGTCTCCTGGCCCGGCTTGGCGCTGTGCCTGCTGGCGGGTCTGTCCTATGCCGGCTATGCCTGGTCAACAAGCGCCTGGTCAGCCATATGTCCCCAAGGTGGTGAACTTCTAGTGTTCAGCGGCGCGGCACTGCTCGCACTGCCGTGGCCGCACTGTATGCGGCATGCCGCAGTGGAGCCTGTCTGCCGTGCTGTTGTTGTCTACCTGGGCGCCGTTGTCTCGGGCATTGCACATTTATTGTTCTCGATGGGTCTGCGCCATATCTCGGGGCCCACCGGCGTGGCGCTCAGCCCTCATCGAGCCGGTGGCGGCCTTTGTGCTGGCCGTGTGGATCGGCGGCGAACACCAGCCCGGGTGGCCTGGGTGGGCAGGCCGCCGCCGTGCTGCTGGGGCTATGGGTGGTCGTGAAAAGCCGAGATGCGCAGTTGACTGCCCGGGTCGCACATGGACGGCGTGCTCTGCAGGCCCGGCGATAGAATGGCGCTCTTGCCACCACGGACTGCGTTTGCTGCCCTTATGACCTTGCCAGACACCACTTACCAACTGGATGACGCCGTAATGGACGCGGTGTTGTCGCAGGAGATGGCCAGCCAGCTCCAGGGCCAGTCGCTGGTCTTTCTGTCGGGGGACACTGCCGGGCAGACGCAGCAGATTCCCGCTGTTGGTGACCGCTTTGAGGCGCAAAGCCGAGCCGCCCCCGGCATGGCCGCATACGGCTCAATTTTCAGGGCCCGACGGCCCCGGTTCTGCCCAGCCAGACTTACCGCCACGCCATGCGGAATGGGGTGATTTTTGCGATCATGTGTCCGCCACCGCGCCGATGCGCAAGGCGTGTACTACGAAGCCCAATTCAGCCATGCCCTCTGAGCTGCCTGCGGCCCTGCAACTGGGCAGCTTGCAGCTGCGCCAGTCTTTGGCTCAGATGCGGATTTTTTACGTGCTCTTTACGCGATGTGCGCAGCGATGAGCTGGCGCTCACCGGCTGCCACCCGAGGCCATCGATGCCTTCTGCCATTCGCAGTTTGATTTTCAGCGTCAGCATTACCGCAGCTACTACCCCAGGCGCTGCATTACCTGGTTGAGCGGGATGGCCAACCGGTGGGCGCCTGATCGTCGATGACGCGCTGATGCACTGCGGTTGTCGATATCTCGCTGCTGGCTGCACAGCGCAGCCAAGCCTGGGCAGCGTGCTGCTGCGGTGGCTGTGCAACCACGCCGACGCGCAGCAGCGGCCCATGGCGCTGAGTGTGGAGCCCCAGAACCGGGCGCGCAATCTATATGGGCGGCTGGCTTTGTGCAGCTGCCAAGCGATTGGCTGTACTGGACCATGTGCCGTGAGCCTGCAAGACGGAGCCTGCCGAATGACCGGCCGACCCGATCCCGCTGCTTTTATCTTTCCGCCAGGCCAGGCGGTGCTGCCGGCGCAGCGCGCCGCGTGATGGGCCATGCGCCTGCTGCATTTGGCTTACCGGCTTATCGGCCTCAGGCAAGACCAGCCTGGCCCATGCGCTGGAGCGGGCCTTGCACCAGCGCGGCTGCCATACCTATGCGCTCGATGGTGACAACCTGCGCAAGGGGCTCAATGCCGATCTGGGATTCAGCGCCGAGGCGCGGGCAGAAAACATCCGCCGCATGGCCCATGTGGCGCGGCTGATGGTCGATGCGGGTCTGGTCGTTATCGTCTCTGCGATTTCGCCGTTTGCAGCTGACCGGGCAACAGGCGCGGGCCTTGTTTGCGCCAGAGCTTTTGTCGAGGTCTTTGTCGATACGCCCTTGGCTGTGTGTGAGGCGCGCGATCCCAAGGGCTTGTATGCGCGCGCTCGGCGCGGCGAACTGCGCGAACTTTACCGGTATCGGCACCCGTATGAGCGCCGCTGCAGCCGGAGCTGCATCTTCAGGGCGAAGATTTGGCGCTGAAGTTGCTCTGGGCGCCGTGCTGGCTTATCTGGATGCGCTGGGCTTGGAACAGAAGCGGCCCGGCTGAGCGGGTGCTGAAAGAACACCCTCTCAGTTTGCGCGATGGGAAGATGCCTTCAAGTGCAATGATGAAATTTATGCCCAGATAGGGTTGCATGATGGAAATCGGCTGTGACCCACCAGCGATGCTGCTTCCACACAATGGGACCGTTGTACCTACCCCACTGGCCTCAACGTACTGCGCGTCTCGCTGGTTTGATTGCGCCAGGAATGCGCCCGTAAGCCGAGCCTGTAGCGTACCTGCTGAAGTGCTAGCTATTGTGGGTGGTTGTGTTGGGGGAGTTGCTGCAGGTTCAACGTGATGGTTGGGGTTCCACTTTGCTCCCCCAGGGTGACGAACGGAAGCCCTGGTCCTTGACCGGCGCCTACCGGCACCCGACCCATCAAATTTGGAAGCTGAAAAGTGGTCTGCCCATTGCCACCATAGGTGTTCCTAAAATGGAGAACAAGGCTGGATTTTGGCTAATAGCGAGTGTCTGCCCTGCACAGTAAGCCCAGCCCCGCGGTGCAAAATTACCGCGAACATAGTGATCATGCAATAAACGGTTCCATGGTCGGTTCCTTTGATGTTGTTAGGTTTGCAGATAGCCATTGAGCCATCCACTGATAAGCGGGGTGGCTGGGCGGTTGAATACGTGGTTGGTTGAGGTCGTTATGCGCGAACTAACCGCGCGCCGGGCCCTGCAGCACCGGCATCATCCAAGCCTCGTGCAACGCAGAAGCAGAAGGGCCTTGCGTACTTTGGTCGAGGGCAGCCGCAATGCTGTAACCCGCCTCGCACCCATCAGGGCAGCAGCGGTCCAAGCAATCCAACCCGCTCAAAACGTTGCTTCCAAACCGGCTGAGCCTGTGCAGCGCTGGCCATGCACCGGCGGTAACGGCATTGCCGCCGGTATGCACATCCTCCAGCCAAGGCAAGCCAGCCAGTCCCCAAGCGCCTTGCGACTGGGCGTGAGCCTGCCACCAGCGGCCAAAGCGGGCCAACTGCGGACCAGAGTACAAGGCCACAACGGCATCAGGCCGGTGGCTGAAAACGGCAGTGCGCAAGCCGTCAAATTCCGCGCTCTGCGGCCCAAACTCGCCCACATGGCGAGCAACCACCCGCCCCCCCAGCGCACGGTAGGCATGCTCGAAACTATAGACAAAGTCATAGCCCCCTTCCATCTGCCCAACAAGCCAGCACGCCCGAGGCCTAGCTGTTGGTAGACGGCCTGCGCCAGCTGCGCGCGCTGCCGCACAGATCCAGGCTATGGCGCACGCAGCCTGGGGCTGGCCGGCTCGGCGGCGGCAGGCAGATCGGCGCCGGTATCGCTGGCCCACAGGGGCAGGCCCAGGGGCTGGGCATGGGCAGCGACCTGGGCTTCGACGGCGGGCGGCATCCAACCGACAACACCATGCAGCTGGGGCCGCTGATCGATCGCCTCCGTGATGCTGCGGGCGGCGCGGTTGGGGGTGGGTGGGGCTTCCACCCAGTGCAGCTGTACAGCAACCAGTCAGGCCGCTGGGCCAGGCCCAGCTCCAGGCCTCGCGGTAGTCCGATCCCAGATCGCCACCTTGTGCGGACTGGGGAGCGACGGCCAGCAGTTGCCAGGCCTTGGAGGTTTGCCGGGCCGGGGCACTGGGCGCCAGCGCCTGCGCTGCGCTCCAGCCACCGGTCCGTGCTGACGGCCACGCTGGTGGAGGCGAGGAAAGGCGTCTTTGGAATCATGGTCATATAGCGGCCTCGGAGAGAGTCTCTGCGCGGTCATGGGCTTCGCACCGGGCCCGCAATTGCTGGTAATGGTGTGGCCATCCATTGCTCGGCCAGCGCGCGCAATGCAGCGTTGCCTTGGCATGTTTTTGTCTGTGTCCTGGGCAAAGGGCTCATGCGGCCGTTTGCCGTGGCGCGACAAACGCTCGCGCAGCGCTTGCATGGCTTTTGCATCAGGTTGCCAGGACAGCCGTGGCAGAACCAGTTGCTCAATGGCCTCGGGCAGCTGGGCATGGTCCAGCACCAGCGCTTGCGCCGGATCGGCGACGCGTGCCATGTCCGCATAAATGCGCCCAGCATGCGGGCGCAGTACTGCTCGGGCGGCATCGTGGCCTGCTCCAGCAGGCTCAGACCCGGCAGGCCGAATGTGGGCCAAAGGCACCGGGCACCAGGTAAAAGGCGCGTTCCTGCATTTGCGACACCAGCACCGCCAGCGGCTCGCGCGTCAGGAACACCGGCAAGGCCTCGGCCAGGCCTGCATCAGCAGCGGGGCTGGCCGGTGTTCCAGGCGTCGATCTTGAGGCTGGCCGTTTGCAGTGCCGGGCTGGCCGCGTCGCTGCGCTGGGCCCAGGCGCTCATCCAGCGGCGCAAGGCAGCGATGGCTTGCGCGGGGCTGAGCCAGCCGTTGACCAGCGCTTCGCGCAGCAGGAAATCGACGGAGGCGCTCGGACATCGCCAGGTGGTGGGCACTTTCGGCCAGGGCCTGGGGGAACAGGGTGGAGCCGCAGCGCGAGACATGGAAGACCAGCAAGCAGGGTGCCATGCCCGCGACTGCGCGTGCCAAGCCAGCAGCACCTCCAGCGGTGTCTGGCGGCGAAACGCCTGGTTGAACGGGTGCCCCGCAGCGGCTTGAGGCTCTCTTGGTAGAACGGTGCGCGCAGCGGCGCATCGCCCAGGCGCGCCCAGTCCACCATGACCTGGCCCCATCCCAGTACAGCCGAACGGGCCGCCAGCCCCGGAGTGTCATAGCATCCATTGGCATTCCAGGCGCGGCGCCCGGCCTTCATCGCCGATTCCACATCGGAGGCATCAAACACCAGCCCTGGGCCTGCCCAGCGCGATGCTGCGGGCGCTCAGACTGGCCAATCCGGGCAGCCGGCCAGCGCATCGGCCAGAGATTCTTGCACAAACACGGCCTGGCGAAACTGCGCAAAGGCCAGCCAGGGGTCGCCGTCATCGTAGCAGGCTCGCCCTGGTCACCGGCTGCAAAGGCCTGTGCCAGGCGCTCGTCGACCAGCACATCGGCCACCAGGTGGATGCGCGCCTTGCGCTGCGGTTGCGCACGCGGTGGGCAGGGAGACATCGGTGTACCAGCATTCGCCCACGCGCATGGGCACGCGCTGGCCACCCCAGGTGGAAAAACACCTTCTCTTCGGTTTGCAAGGGGATGTGCAGCCGGGCATCGCCCTCGGCGGCACAGAGGCCCGCGTCGGTGTGTTCCATGATTTCGCTGTCGGGCTGCAGGCGCATCAGGCGCACCGATTTGCACTGCAGGTCCAGGCTGCGCAACAGCTCGGCAATGGCCGGCAGGGCCTGCAGCGCTTCGCAGTCGGTATAGGCGTCCACGTCTGCATCATCGGCATGATGTCCGATGGTGCCTGGGCAGACGCCCGCAAGGCCAGCGCCTGCCAGCCGCCGTCATGCCGGCCCTGGTTGAAATGCATGCGCCACAGCGATTTCAGGCAACTGCTGGGCTTGCTGGCAAGGCGGCCGCTACCTCCAGGCGCCAGGGCAGGCGCATGGTGGTGATGCCCTGCAGGAGCAGACCCTGACGGGCTGGGCTGGTGGGCAGGGAGCGGCTGCTAGGGTCATGGACGGCGGGAGCGACCGGAGCGCAGAGCGCGTAGGCTGTGCAGCTCAAGGAGCCATCACCCACGAAAGAGTTGAGCACGCGTACCGTCCAGCCTTGCGTGCCGCCACAGCTGGCAGGCGTGCCTGGTGCACTGGCCGAGACGCGCACATCAAAGTTCGCATTGCCACCCTTGGCATTGGCCGCTTCGTAGCCGCCACCCACCACTTGTTCGTTTGCGGCGCAGCAGGCCGAAGCCTGGCAGAGTTCACCTGATTTGGTGTCGGAGCGCAGATTGACCGCAGCAATGGAGCCTGGCGCACCTGTTGCAACCGTAGGGCCGATGGGGCCCTGGGGACCGGTCGCACCGGTGAGGCCAACGGGGCCTGGAATGCCTTGTGGTCCAGTGGGGCCTTGTGGGCCAACCGCGCCTGCAGGGCCTGTGGAGCCCGTGGCGCCAGTCGCACCCACGGGACGACTGGGCCGGCGGGGCCTGCGTTACCCGTGGGGCCGACCGGGCCAACGGGGCCTGCTACACCGGTCGTGCCAGTGGGCCTGCAGGGCCTGTGGCGCCTGCGGGACCCACTGCGCCTGCAGGGCCAATTTCACACGGCAGGGCGGCAGGGCCAGCGGGGCCGGTGGCACCCACCGGCCAGCGCACCTTGAGGGCCGTGGGGCCAGCAGGGCCCGTCGCCCGGTGCCATGCCGTCGGCGCAGCGCAGCAGGCGGCCCGTGGCGGGGTCCATACACAGCTGCTCGGTACCGGTGGCCGGCGCGGAAGGCAGCGGCGGGGCATAGGTCTCGGCCAGTTCCTGCACCCGGAAACAGATCCTGGTTGGCCTGGCCCTTGATGACAAAGCCCGAGCCGCCGCCGGCTTGAAGCTGGTATCGGCGGACCAAGCGGCGCTGGCAACCAGGGCCATGATGCCGCCGGCCAGCAAACGGCTGTGGAAGAAGGAGGTGACGAGGTTCATGGCTGGGTTCTCAGAAAAGAGCGGATGCGGGCGGAGCGCAAGGCGCCCCAAGACAGAAGCGAAAGCAGCAGCGCGAGGCTGGCCGTCCAGCCCAGGCCGGAGACTGGCACGGCGACGGGCGCGGTGCTGGGCGGTGGGCCGACATAGACATTGACCAGATTCACGTTTTGCTGGGTGACTTGTGCGCCGGGCCCAGCGTGAAGGTCGCCGTTGGCCGGCAGCGGTGGTGATCTGCAGCGGCTGGCCTGGCTGCCCTGCAGCACCAGGCTGCCGGTGACCACGATATTGGCGCCGTTGGGCAGCACAAAGCTCTGGCCACTGCTGGAGCTGAGGGTGAGGTTGGCCACGGTGGTGACGCCGGTGACCGTGATGCTGGCCCCGGGGGCGGCGCAGGAGCCGTCAAACACCATGGCGCTGGCTGCGGCGTTCAAGCTGCCCTGGGTGCGGTAATCAGAACCCAGTTGGATGCTGCCCTGGGCATCGAGCACGCCACCCGCTTCAATGAGGAAGGCACCGGCATTTTGCAAGCTGCCCCCATCCAGGGAGTAAGTGCCTGCAATCGTGACAGATTCACAGCCCAGATCTGGCTGCCTCCGCCAGGCTCCCTTCAGAGCCGGCGGGATTTCCATCTGCGCCTGTGCGGCGGAGGCGAAGCCGACCGCGAGGCACGCGGCGGCAAGAAGACGCAGGTAAGGCATGGGCGGCCCGCTTTGCTTGGAAGCAAAATGTAATAAGGTGTCGATTTGTACCAGAGCCCACCATTGTTTGCAATTTATTTGTTAAATATGTTCATCGATGTACCAAGCGAAATCGTATATGGGGCAAAAATGCTGTGCAATCATCGCTCTTTAATGATTGGAACTGGAATGCCTGATCTACCCCATCCCTCACCACTGTTCAGCTGCGCCTGCCAAGGGCGCCGTGCCTGGCTGCAGGCCCTGGTGGCCGGAGCTGTGGTGGCCAGTGCTGGCGGGACGGGCACGGCCTGGGCGCAGGTGGAGGTGGGCAAGTCGTCGGCGCTGCGCAACCTGGTGCCGGCCGAAGCGCTGGAGCAGGCGGCACAGCAGCAGTACGGGGAGCTGCTGGCGCAGGCCAAGCAGCAGGGCGCATTGGCGGGGCCGGGCAATGCCCAGCTGCAGCGCCTGCAGACGATTGCCCAGCGCCTGATTGCACAGGCCCTGCCCTGGAACCCGCGCGCCAAGGACTGGAAGTGGCAGGTGAACCTGATCGGCAACAAGCAGATCAACGCCTTTTGCATGCCTGGCGGCAAGATCGTGTTCTACACCGGGCTCATTGACCAGCTCCAGCTCAGCGACGACGAGATTGCGATGGTGATGGCCATGAGATGGCGCATGCGCTGCGCGAGCACTCGCGCGAGCAGCTGGCCAAGACCCAGGCCACTGGCTTGGGCATCCGCCTGGGTGCGGCGATTTTGGGTCTGGCGATATGGGCACCGCTGCGGCCAACCTGGGCGGCCAGCTGCTTACGCTCAAGTTCAGCCGCTCCGATGAGTCGACGCCGATCTGGTGGGGCTGGAGATCGCTGCGCGTGCCGGCTATGCACCGCAGGCCGCCGTCAGCTTGTGGGAGAAGATGGGCGCTGCCACCGGCAAAGGCGGCATCGGCTTTTTGTCGACCCACCCGACCGGGCCCAACCGCATTGCCAGCCTGCAGGCCAATGTGCCAAGGTGCAAGGCCTCTACGAGCAGGCCAAGCGCTAAACGTCAAGCCTAAGACGACCTTACACCCAGGCCACCACCATCGGGTTCTTGCGCGAGAACAGCGCCACATGCGCGTCGATCGCATGGCGCACCCTGGCCAGTGCCTCGGCATTGTCAGCGCTGCAGACAAAGGACAGCATGTCGCCCTCGGCCCGCAGGCTGCAGTGGCCCCAGGGGAACTGGCCTCACCCTGGTGGCTGTCGTACTGCACGCTGATCTTGCGGCTGAAGTGGTAACACAGGCGCTGCAGATAGCGGCTGGCCTCCGGGGTGGCGACCTGGCCTTGGCTGGAGAGGATGGGTAATGTGGACACAGGCATGGCGCTCAGTCTCGATCGCCATTGCCAGCGCCTGCTGGGCCGCTGGCAGCATGGCGCTGCCGTGGTCGGCGCCGGGAAAGCTGGCATAGCGCAACTCCAGGTCCGGCGCGCCGCGCAGGCCCTCCATCAGCGCGGGGATGCCCGGGGCGTTCTGGCGCTGGCGCCGTATGGCGTCGCGGGCCGGGTCGCTGGCGGGGGGGGATGGCGCGGGCCGAGATGCCTGCGTGGATGGCGCCACAGGCCTCGCTTCGCGCTCGCCTTGCGTGACCAGCAGCCGCAGCGCCGGCGCATCCTCGCCTGGCTGGCGGCATGCGCCAAGAATCCGGGCAAGGCCTGCAGCAACCAAGCCATCGCGCCACCAGATCGAGGGGCTGGCGGCGACATAGCGGCCAAATCTGCCCGCCGCGTCAGCAGCGCGTGCAGCACACAGAGGCCGCCGTACGAGTGGCCAAAAAAGGTCTGGCGCGCCGTGTCGATCGGCAAGCTCCCCTCCACCAGCGGGCGCACCTGCTGGTCGATGAAGTCGAGGAAATGGTCGGCACCGCCTTCGGCGCGTCCGCGCGCATCGGTAGCCGGGCCGGGGGCCGGCGGCGGTGTAGTCATAGCTGCGCGCAGCAAGGTCCAGCACTGGCTGTCGCATAGCCCAGGCCAACGACCACGGCGCCTTGCGTGGGCACCGAGGGCCCGCGCGCAAAACGGTTGCGCATCAGCTGCGCGGTGGGCGTGAACAGCAGGTTGCCGTCAAGCAGATAGAGCACCGGGTAGCCCTGGGGCGGTGGTGGCGCGGGCGGCACGCCACCATGATGCGGTGCACGCGCTCGGGCGCGCCCGGGCCCGGCATGCCGGGGGCGCGCAGGTCCAGCTGCCGCGTGCCGGGCAGGGTGACCGGTGGCGCGTCCTTCAGGCTGCTGTGCCAGGCGCAGCCGGGCAGCGCGAGCGCAGCGCCCAGGCCCAGCAAACGGCGCCGGGTTATATCGGCAGTTGGGCCAAGGGCAGGGTGGGAAGAGGGGCAGGGCGAGTTGCATAGGGGCTGGGCTTGCGGCAAATCAACCATGGGCTTGAGAATGATTTGCATTAAGAAATTATCATGGCAAGCATGGCACAAACCCGCTTGGCCCATGTTTGCTGCAGCAAGAAAGATGTTTGCGCATGCTGGGCTCCTTCAACACGCTCTACCGGCCTGGCCTGTGCGCGCCGCTGATTCCGCGATCAACGCCGAGGCGGAGCTGCGCGCGCGCAGTCTCGCGGCTGCGCGAAGCTGCGCCTGGCCTGAACCTGCACAGCGAAGACGCTGCGACCCGCGCGACCAGACCGCGCAGGCCGATATCGATGCCGGGCTGCGCCTGGTGGTGTTGCTCGAAGGGCGTATCGATGTCTCTTACGGCCTGACCCGGGTGGCGCTGAGCCACCCAGGCGCAGGCGCCAGCGCCGCGCTGGTGTCGGTGGCCGAGCGCGAGCGCTTTGATCGGCGGGCGCGCTCGGGCGTGTACTCGCGCCGCGTCAGCCTGGGGCTCACCCCTGCCTGGCTGGCCCAGGCTGTTGGTGGCGATGGGGCCGGCTGGCCCGATCTGCAGCGCTTCATGCACGACACCTGGCCACGCGCCAGTGGCAGCTGTCGCCGCGCGCTGCGGTGATTGCCGAGCAGATCGTGCACCCGCCCGGCTTGACTCCCCTGCTGCAGCACATGTACCTGGAGAGCCATGCGCTGGAGCTCTTGGGCGAGGCGCTGGCCACCGTGGCGATTGCGAGGCCGCAGCGGCGGGCGGCAGTGCGGCGAGATTGCTGCCGCGCGAACACCAGCGGCTGCGCGAGTTGCATGCGTTTCTCGCCTCGGGCCAGGCCGATGCACTGTCGATGGATGCGATTGCGCGCCAGGCAGGCGTCAATGCCAGCACCTTGCAGCGCCAGTTCCGCAGCGTCTACGGCACCACGGTGTTTGAGTTTTTGCGCGAATGCCGGCTGCAGCGCGCCCGCCAGGCGCTGGAGCGCGATGGCATCACCGTGGGCCAGGCCGCGCTGCTGGCCGGCTACACCAGCGCCGCCAACTTTGCCACCGCCTACCGCCGGCGCTTTGGCCTGGCGCCCAAGCTGGCGCGGGTACGGGTTTATCACTCGCCTTCCGGCTTTTAGCCTTGCTGCATGCCTGTGCTGCCGCTGGCGCAAACATCTTTGTTGGCCGCGCAACCACGAGTCACCCCTGCAATGGAAGAATTCGATATTCGGTAATGAAAATCATTTGTCTTTCAAAAAGGGGTGGTATGGCGATCCAGGCAGGGAACAGGGGTGGCGTTTGCGCGCCGTGGCAGCGGCGGTGGCGGTGCTGGCATGCAGGCAGGGGCCCAGCGCAAACACAGGCTGCAGCGCAAGCGCCGTCGGAGCAGGATCCGACCTTGGCGACGGTGCAGGTGCTGGGCACGGCAGAAAGCGCCTGGAAGCAGGCGCCGGGCGTCTCGACCGTCACGCGCGAGGACCTGGACAGCCAGCCGAGCAATGACCTCGCCGATGTGCTGCGCCAGCAGCCCGGTGTGAACCTGACCAGCAACTCCAGCAGCGGCCAGCGCGGCAACAACCGCCAGATCGACCTGCGCGGCATGGGGCCGGAAAACACCTTGATCCTGGTCGATGGCAAGCCCGTCAACAGCCGCGGATCGTGCGCTACGGCTGGCGCGGCGAGCGCGACACGCGGGGCGACATGAACTGGGTGCCGCAAGAGGCCGTCGAGCAGATCGAGGTGCTGCGCGGCCCCGCCGCTGCCCGCTACGGCAATGGGGCGGCTGGCGGCGTGGTCAACATCATCACCAAGGGCATCCCCGACAAGCTGAGCGGCAGCGCCACCGTGTACTACAACCAGCCAGAGGATTCGCGCGACGGCAGCAGCAGCCGCACCAGCTTTTCGCTCGCCGGCCGATCTCCGAGCAGCTGGGCTTTCGCCTGAGCGGCAATGTCGACAAGACCGATGCGGACGCCTGGGACATCAACCAGGGCCATGCCTCGACCCGCACCGGCATTTATGCCGGCACCTTCCCGGCCGGCCGCGAAGGGCGTGCGCGACCGCAAACCTCTCGGGGCGCCTGAGCCTCAAGCCCGCAGCGGGCCACCGCATCGACTTCGATGCCAGCTTTGCGCGCCAGGGCAATATCTACGCGGGCGATACGCAAAACACAACAACTACACGGTCGATGCGAATGGCAAGCTGGTGGCCACCTCGCAGCGCGTGCTCGATGCGCTGGGCACCGAGACCCAACCGCATGTACCGCTCGACCTATGCCGTCACGCACAAGGGCGAGTACGACTTTGGCAGCTCCACCGCCTACCTGCAGTACGAAACCACGCGCAAACACGCGCATGAACGAAGGCCTGGCCGGCGGTACCGAAGGCCTGTTCTCCAGCGATGCCTATGGCACCTCCAAGCTCGACATCCTGACCGCCCATGGCGAGATCAGCGCCCGAGGCCAATGGGGCAGCCTGCCCCATGTGATGACCCTGGGCGCCGAGTGGGTGGAGCAAAAGCTCAACGACAGCAACTCCGTCTCGCAAACCACGACCGAGGCCGGCAGCGTGCCGGGGGTGGACAACACCGGCCGCAGCGGCAAGATCTCCTCGCGCATTGCCTCGCTCTTTGTCGAAGACAACATCGAGCTCAATGCCAGAACCCTGCTGACCCCCGGCCTGCGCCCTGGACCAGCACAGCGAGGTTGGCACCCAACTGGAGCCCGTCGCTCAACCTGTCGCACTACCTGACGGACAAGGTCACGTTGAAGGCCGGTGTGGCGCGGGCTACAAGGCGCCCAATCTGTACCAGACGTAACCCAACTACCTGCTCTACAGCCGTGGCATTGTTGCTGGGGCGCGGGTGTGGGCCCTGCTATCTGATGGGCAATGCCGACCTCAAGCCCGAGACCAGCATCAACAAGGAGCTGGGCATCGAGTATGCCGACGAGGGCCTGCTGGCGGGCGTGACCCTGTTCCACAACGACTACCGCAACAAGATCGATGCGGGCATGACCCCGGTGGGCACCGCGACCGGCGGCACCGGCGCCTATGCCAATGCCGATGTGTTCACCTGGACCAATATCCCCAAGGCAGTGGTCTCTGGTGTGGAGGGTACGTTCAACGTCAAGCTCAGCCCCGCAGTGCGCCTGAGCAACAACCTCACGTACATGGTGCAGAGCAAGAACAGACCACCGGCGAGCAGCTGTCCATCATCCCCAAGTACACGCTCAATTCACGCATGGAGTGGCAGACCACCAACGCCTTGCAACTGCTCGGCTCGGTTCACCTGGTACGGCGGCCAAAAGCCCAACAAGCTCGACTACCAGGGCCTGCCGCTGACTGGCGAGGAAACCCGCCGCCTGGCCCCCTATGCGCTGGTGGGCGTGGGCGCGCGCTACAGCTTCAGCAAGGATGTCACCCTGACCGCCGGCATCAAGAACCTGTTTGACAAGCGGCTCTACCGCATGGGCAATGCCGTGGGCGTGAACAACCCGCGCACCATCTACGGCGCAGGGGCCGCCACCTACAACGAGCCCGGTCGCTCGTTCTACGCCTCGCTGACCGCCAAGTTCTGATCGGCGCCCATGCAAAATAGGCCAGCGCATGCGCTGGCCTTTGGCGTTAAAACCTGAACCCCGGATCAGGTCCCACCCACATAAGGATTGCTTTGGCGCTCGCGGCCAAAGCTGCTCTCGGGCCATGGCCGGGGATGAACACCGTTGCAATCGCCCATGGGCCATAGTCGCTGGGTGATGGAGTCGATCAGCTGCTGGTGGTTGCCCCTGGGGAAATCGGTGCTGGCCAATGCTGCCGGCAAACAGCACATCGCCAACAAAGCAGCGCGTGATCTGCGGCGCATGGAAGACCACATGGCCGGGGGTGTGGCCGGGGCAATGGCGCACCTGCACGGTCTCCTGCCCGATGCTGACCGTATCGCCATCCTGCAGCCAGCGCGTAGGTGTAAAGCTTTGCGCGGGTGGAAAGCCGAAACATCTGGCTTTGCTGGGGCAGGCCATCGATCCAGAACTGGTCGCCCGGGTGCGGGCCAATGATCGGCAGGCGCGCTGCGCGGCCAGCTCGCCGGCGCCACCGGCATGGTCGATATGCGCATGGGTGAGCCAGATGGCCTGGAGCTGCAGACCCAGGCGCGCGATCTCTGCCTCGATCCGATCCAGATCGCCACCGGGATCGATGACGGCGGCCTCCATCTGCTGGTCGCACCAGACCAGGGAGCAGTTTTGCTGAAACGCGGTGACGGGAATCGTGTGGTAGTGAGCATGTTCAAATCGGTGCCTGCGGCAACGCGCAGGGCTGGCGGATGCGGGGCGCATTCTGGCTATTGTGCGGCAAGCTGTGGTGGGCTTGGGCTGGGCGGGGTTCGAGCCGCAAGTGGCGGGCGCCGATTGGGGGATGGTTTGTAGAATCAGCACTTCGCCCCCTGCTTTCACCACCTGTCTGGACTCTTGATGCCCCGCCCCCCTGCCTTGCCACGTTCGGATTGGGTGCTGCGCAGCCCGCCTTCCGACAGCATGGAGCGCATCGAGGCCTGGTTCCATGGCCGGGCCTACGCGATGCACCGCCACGACACCTATGCGATAGGGCGCACCCTGGCGGGCGTGCAGAGCTTTCACTACCGCGCGGGCGGCGCGACAGCCTGGCCGGCAGCACCCTGGTGCTCCATCCCGACGAGGCGCATGACGGGCAGGCCGGCACGGACGAGGGCTTTCGCTACCGCATGGTCTATGTGGAGCCTGCGCTGATCCAGGACATTCTGGGCGGCAGCGCGCTGCCATTTCTGGAGGCGGCATCACCAACGACCCGGCGATATCGGCCGCTGCTGAGGTCCTGCTGCAAGGCGTGGGGGATATTGCCGAGCCGCTGGAGCAAAGCGATGCGCTGGTGCAGCTGGCCCATGCGCTGGCCGCTGCCACCGGCGGGCCGGGCACACGGCGCGCCAAAGCCAAGGGCGACTACCAGGCCGCGCGCCGTGCGCGTGACTACCTGCTGGCCCATGCCAGCAGCGGGGTGGCACTAGATGCGCTGGAAGCGGCCACCGGCCGCGACCGCTGGAGCCTGTCGCATGATTTCCGCATGTTCTACGGCACCAGCCCCTACCGCTACCTCACCATGCGCCGGCTCGATGCCGTGCGGCGCGGGCTGCTGGCGGGCCTGTCGCTGGCCGATGCTGCCCAGGATGCCGGCTTTGCCGACCAAAGCATATGACGCGGCATTTTCTCAAGACCTTTGGCATCACGCCAGGGCGCTGGCTACAGGTCATGCGCCAGGCATCGCGCCGCTGAACGCTTCCCCACAAACGTTCAATACTTTTGGGCGGTGCATTCTTAAGCTGGCTGCTGTTTTCAACACTTACAGCACACCATGTCAGCACCTACCGAAACAGCTCCCACTCCAAGCCACCGTGGCCAAGGCCAGTCCATCGATCTGCAAGGCAAGATCGCATTGCTGCAGGGCCACTGGCAGCCGCGCGTGGTGGCAGAGATGAACGACTACCAGTTCAAGGTCGTCAAGATCGCTGGCGAATTTCTCTGGCACCAGCACCGCGACACCGATGAGACTTTATCGTCCTCGATGGCCACTGCGCATCGACCTGCGCGACGCCAGCGGTGACATCCGCGCCATCCACCTGCAGGCGGCCAAATGGCTGTTATCCCCCAGGGTATAGAGCACAAACCCTTTGCACAGGAAGAGGTTCAGCTGCTGCTGATCGAGCCGCGTGGGGTGGCGAATACGGGGGATGGCGAGGCGGGCGCGCGCACGGTGGCGAATGGTCTCTGGATCTGATCGCGGCCCAGCCATGGTCATGACTCGCATAGTAGATATGCAAGGCCCTAGGCAAAAATGCGCGTAGCCCAAATGGCTGCCCCGTGATACAAGGGGTTCAGCGCTGCAGCCATCGCCGGCATACCGGCGCTCTGCAAGCCCGTTGATCCCTGAACCAGGAGCGCGCATCCATGTCCAGCATCTCACCGCCCACCGCGCCTGCGCCGCAGGCCGCGGCGTCTCCGCCCCAGTGTATCGGTGTGCCGCACGAGATATTTCCCGGTGAAAAGCGTGTCGCCACTGTGCCTGCGGTGGTCGACAAGCTGGTCAAGCTGGGCTTTCGTGTCAGTGTGGCGGCTGGCGCTGGCGAGGCGGCCAGTTTTGGCGACGAGGCCTACCGCGCGGCGGGCGCCCAGGTGCTGCCCAGTGCGGCGATCTGGGCAGGGGCTGACATTCTCTTCAAAGTGCGGCCCCGACGCCTGAAGAGGTGGAATGGATGCATGCCGGCCAGATCCTGGTCGGCTTTGTCTGGCCCGCGCAAAACCCCGCGCTGATGGCGCAGCTGGCAGCCAAGGGGCTGACCGTGCTGGCCATGGATGCGCTGCCGCGCACCCTGAGCCGCGCGCAGAAGATGGATGCGCTGACCTCGATGGCGGGCGTCAGCGGCTACCGGGCGGTGGTCGAGGCTGCCCATGCCTTTGGGCGTTTTTTCAACGGGCAGATCACGGCGGCGGGCAAGGTGCCGCCTGCGCAGGTGTTTATTGCGGGAGCAGGGGTGGCCGGCCTGTCGGCGATTGGCACGGCGGTCAGCCTGGGCGCGGTGGTGCGCGCCAACGATACGCGGGCCGAGCGGCCGACCAGTGCTGTCGCTGGGCGGCACCTTTGTGCCGGTGGACTATGCCGAAGAAGGCGGTGGTGGCGGCGGCTACGCCAAGGTGATGAGCGAGGGCTTTCAGGCCGCGCAGCGCCAGATGTATGCGCAGCAGCGGCATGGGCCGACATCATCATTACCAGCCCTGATCCCCGGCAAGCCGGCGCCGCGCTTGATCACTGCCGAGATGGTGCAGGCGATGAAGCCCGGCAGCGTGATTGTGGACATGGCCGCCGAGCAGGCGGCAACTGTGCGCTGACGGTGCCCGGCGAGGCCGTGGTGCGCCACGGCGTGACGATTGTGGGCTACACCGACCTGGCCTCGCGCCTGGCGGCGCAGTCCTCCACCTTGTATGCCAACAACCTGCTGCGCTTGACCGAGGAGCTGTGCAAGCCAAGGATGGGCATGCGCTGGTCAACATGGAGGACGATGCGATCCGGGGCCTGACGGTGGTGTACCAGGGCAGCACAGCTGGCCCGCGCCTGCGCTGGCGGCCGCACCCGTGGCCAAACCGGCAGCGGCTACTGCGGGAGCTGCGGGCACGGCAGCAGCCAGCCCGGCGGCTGCCAAAAAACGCGGCCACGGCCATGGCGCCGCAGCCCCTTGCCGGCACGCACCTGGCGATCCTCTTTGCAGTGCTGGCGCTGCTCTTCTGGCTCATTGGCGCCCATGCGCCTGCGGCCTTCCTGGGGCATCTGACGGTGTTTGTGCTGGCCTGCTTTATTGGCTACATGGTCGTCTGGAACGTGACGCCGCGCTGCACACGCCGCTGATGAGCGTGACCAATGCGATCTCCAGCATCATCGCCATTGGCGCGCTGGTGCAGATGGCGCCGCCGGCCTGGTGGGCACGGACCGGCCGGGGCTGCTGATCGGCGCACTGGCCTTTGTGGCGCTGGTGCTCACGGCGATCAATATGTTTGGTGGTTTTGCGGTCACGCGCCGCATGCTGGCCATGTTCCACAAATAGGCCACCGAGGTAGAACTGCATGACCGAAAGCCTTGCCACCGTCGCCTACCTGGGCGCTGCCATCTTGTTCATCCCTCAGCCTGGGCGGGCTGTCACACCCCGAGACCGCGCGGCGCGGTAATCTGCTGGGCATGCTGGGCATGGGCCTGGCGGTGCTGGCGACCATTTTTGGCCCGCGCGTCTCGCAGTCCGGCGTCGTGGCCATTGTGGTTGCGCTGGTGCTGGGCGGCGGCATCGGCCTGTATGCTGCCAAGCGGGTCAAGATGACCCAGATGCCCGAGCTGGTGGCGCTGATGCACAGCCTCGTCGGCCTGGCCGCCTGCCTGGTGGGTTTTGCCAGCTATGTCGATACCTCGCACCCGCTGCAAGGCGCCGAGAAGGCCATCCATGCGGCCGAGATCTATATCGGCATTCTCATTGGCGCGGGCGGTCACGTTCTCGGGCTCGCTGGTGGCCTTTGGCAAGCTCAATGGCCGCATTGGTGGCAAGCCGCTGTTGCTGCGGGCCGGCACCTGCTCAATCTGCTGGGGCTGGTGGTGGTGGTCGCGCTGGGCTGCTGGTTTGTGCAGAGCGCATCGCATGGGCCTGGGCATGCTGGCGCTGCTGTGATGACCGCCATCGCGCTGCTGTTTGGCCTGCACATGGTGATGGCCATTGGCGGTGCTGACATGCCGGTGGTGGTGTCCATGCTCAACAGCTATTCGGGCTGGCCGCAGCGGCCACGGGCTTCATGCTGGGCAATGACCTGCTGATCGTCACCGGCGCGCTGGTGGGCTCGTCCGGGCGATCCTGGCTACATCATGTGCCAGGCGATGAACCGCAGCTTTATCAGCGTCATCGCTGGCGGCTTTGGCAGTGGCGCGCCCACGTCCGCGGGCCAGGCAGGTGCGGCGCCCCCAGGGTGAGGTGGTGGCGGTGACGGCGGCCGAAACCGCCGAGATGCTGCGTGAGGCCAAGCGCGTGGTCATTGTGCCGGGCTTATGGCATGGCAGTCGCCCAGGCCCAGCACACCGTCAACGAGATCACCCGCACGCTGCGCGAGCGCGGCGTCGAGGTGCGCTTTGCGATCCACCCTGTGGCCGGCCGCATGCCCGGCCACATGAATGTGCTGCTGGCCGAGGCCAAGCTGCCCTATGACATCGTGCTGGAGATGGACGAGATCAACGACGACTTTCCCGACACCGATGTGGCGATGGTCATTGGCGCCAACGACATCGTGAACCCGGCCGCGCAGGACGACCCCACAGCCCCATTGCCGGCATGCCGGTGCTGGAGGTCTGGAAGGCGCGCCAGTCGATCGTGATGAAGCGCTCGATGGCGACCGGTTACGCGGGCGTGGACAACCCGCTTTTCTACAAGGACAACAACCGCATGCTGTTTGGCGATGCCAAGCAGATGCTCGATGAGGTGCTGGCGACGCTCAAAAGCTGAGCGCTCTTACCATTCGAAGCGGAGTCACTCTTGGAAAGCGCTCGAACGGGCACTCGCCGCTGCGCGCATAGCGGTCGGCATAGTTGAAGCGGTAGGCCATCTCGCTGCCATTGCGGCAGGGCAGGCCGCCATACAGCCGGGCATAGGTCGCGCGCGCGCCACTGCTGCTGCGGTAGTGTCTTCGCCCTTGAAG
>NZ_JBHRUZ010000016.1:0-15258 GCF_042647185.1 Comamonas sp. JC664 | reverse complement strand
TGTCGACGGCATGGTCATTGGCGTCTGGGTGGCGCTGGTGCATTTCCACCTGCTGACCAGTGCCATCATGCTGATGGTGCTGGTGCACTGCACCTACGCCATGCAAAGCGTTCGCCATGCCATGCTGGCCGTGGTCGGCGCCATTGCAGGCTGGCCGTCACCGGTCTGCTCACCTCGTTCGAGGTCCAGCACCACACCAGCACCTACACCATTGTCGGCAGCCTGCTGGCGTCGCCCTGTATTTGGCCATGCAAGGCATTGCCACCGGCCACTTGCTGCGCAGCCTGGCCCACAAAGAACAGATGCTGATGGTGATGCGCCGCGTCGATGCGATGACCGGCTTTTTTGGCCGCATGTACTGGCAGGATCTGGCGACCCTTTGTTCGCCTATGCCAAGCAAAAAGACATTCCGGCGTTCCTGATCGTCGTGGATGTAGATAACTTCCGCGAGCTCAACAGCCGCCATGGCGAGACCGCTGGCGACGAGGTCATAATTGCCGTGGCCAACACCTTGCGCACCTGCGTGCGCCCGGGCGATGCCACCTGCCGCTTTGGCGGCGACTCGTTTGCCGTTCTGCTGTCGGGTGTGAACCTGGACATCGCCAACCAGATTGCCGACCGCATCCACAAGCCAGGCGCTCAACCGCCGTCTGCGCGACTGGCCCGATGTGCAGATCAGCGTCAGCATCGGCATTGCCAGCCTGGCCAAGTACCACCAGTTCGGTGGACGACTGGATTGTGCAGGCCGAAGCGGCATTGGAACAGGCCCGGGGCGCCCCGCGCATGTACGGCAGCTATGCCGAGCTGGAACCGACTCGGCGGCGCACCTGGCCGAGCTGGCCAGCTTGCCCGGCCCTGGAGCAGCCGCAGGCGCTTGACCGCAGCCCTCATCCCATAGCGCCCGGGCATAGTGGATCCCGGGTCCACGCCAGACGCCTGTGCGGACAATGCTCAGGCGCACTGGGGCTCAAGACTTCTTCTGTGGCCGCGCCCAATTGGCAATGCTGACCTGCTTGCCGCGCGCCACGCTCAAGGCGCCCGGCGGCGTGCTCTTGGTAATGGTGGATCCGCCGCCCACGGTGCCACCGGCGCCAATAGTGACCGGGGCCACCAGCACACAGTTGCTGCCCACATGCACATCGGCCTCGATCACGGTGCGGTGCTTGTTGGCGCCGTCATAGTTGGCGGTGATGCTGCCCGCGCCGTAGTTGACCCGCTCGCCCACCTCGGCATCACCCAGGTAGGCCAGGTGGTTGCCTTGGCACCATCTGCCAGCCGCGAGTTCTTGACCTCGACAAAATTGCCGATGTGCACCTGCTTGCCAGTTGGGCACCCGGGCGCAGGCGGGCAAAGGGCCCGACCAGCGCGCCCTCGCCCACCTGGGCGCCCTAGCCTCGCCGTCGATATGCGTAAACGGGTGGATCACCGCATCGGCCGCGATCTCGGCATTGCTGATATGGCAGTAGGCGCCAATGCGCGCGCCATCGCATGCGCACCTGGCCGCCAAAGATGCAGCCCACATCGATCTCGACATCCTGGCCGCAGATGAGCTGCGCCTTGCCGCCGCGCGCCATCGTCGCGCAGGTCAAAACGGGCCGGGTCGGCCAAGCGCACACCCTGGGCCATCAGCGCCTGGGCCTGGCGCATCTGGTGGGCACGCTCCAGCTCGGCCAGCTGCTGGGGGCTGTTGATGCCGGCCACCTGCAGCACATCGGCAATGCAATGGCCTTCCACCGCCACGCCGTCGGCAACGGCCATCGCCACAACGTCGGTCAGGTAGTACTCGCCCTGGGCGTTGTGGTTGTTCAGCTGGGCCAGCCAGGGCTTGAGCCAGCGCAGCGGCAACGCCATGATGCCGCTGTAAACCTCTGTGATCGCACGCTCGTCCGCATTCGCATCCTTTTGCTCGACGATGCGCTGCACCGTGCCCTCGGCATTGCGCACAAATGCGGCCATAGCCTGTGGGGTCGGGCATGTTGACGGTGAGCAGGGCCATGCGGTCGCTGCCCGCGGCATTGAGCAGGCCTTGCAAGGTGTCCGCCTGCGTCAGCGGCACATCGCCGGACAGCACAAATCGCCATGCCCTCATCGGCCAGCAACGGCACCGCCTGCTGCACCGCGTGGCCCGTGCCCAGTTGCGGCTCCAGGCGCGCAAAGGCCAGCTGGCTGATGCCGGCGCTGCTCTGGCCGATGGCCGCCTCCACCTGGTCAGCACCATGGCCGGTGATCACCACCGCCGAGCGGGCCTGCAGCTGGGCAGCGGTATCGAGCACATGCTGCAGCAGCGCGCGCCCGGCCAGCTTCTGCAACACCTTGGGGTGGCGCTTTTCATGCGCGTGCCCTTGCCAGCGGCCATGATGATGATGTCGAGTGGTGCGGTCATGGTGAATCAGCGAGGCGGCGCCGGGCACCGCCTCTAATAGACAAAACCCTGTGATTATCGCGCGCTCTACAGCTTTCAGCTTCCGCAGCAGCCACTGTCTTTGGGCAAAAAAAAACACCTGCGCAAGGCAGACTGTTGTGTGGCAAGTGTTCGAATGAGGGACTTAGACAGCCCAGCAAACCGAAGGTTTGCAGTTGAGACGAGGCGTTCAGCCGCAGGCAGTACAAACGTACGACAAGGCTGGACAACGACGTATCAAGGGCTGTGTCAGTCACTCTATAAGTTGTAGAGCATGCTGCCGTCGGTCTTACCCCATTGAAGCGCGTGAACCAGCGTGCGGGCTGCCATCCAGTTGGCTGGCCGCCCTGGTTCTTGGGAAGTGTAGACCAGCGCGTCCTGGCGCTTGCTCTCGATAACGACCGATTGGCCGGCTTTGAGCACGACCGTGTGACCGTCGTGCAGCACCAGGTCACCGGCTTGCAGGCTGGCTTCATTGCTCAGCCCCAGACCCAGGGTGACCCAGGCGGTGCCTTCGGAGATGCGCAGCACGACGTCGCGCTGGGGCACAAAGCTGACGGCCTTGCCGGTGGCAGAATGCGCATCTCGGCAGCGGCCGAGGCAGCGCGGCTGGCACGCGCAGTGCGCGCAGCGATGGAGCCAGCAGACAGAACATGAGATGCAGACATTGCCATGTGATTTTCTTTGCAGGGCCCTGGTGTCGTTGCGATCCTAGGGTTTACCCGATATGCGTATCTTGCGCCTTGGCGGCGCCTGCGTCCAATGAATAAAAGAGGGCCGATCGATGCAGCCACAGCATTAATGGTTACCCTAGGTTTTTGGCTTTCCGCAGCTCCAAGGCCACACCAAGCCAGCGGCAGCTATCGAAGCAGGAGCATGATGGTTGGCCTGCCTCGGGGATACACCCTGGCGCAGTGTG
The DNA here is from genome assembly GCF_042647185.1 of Comamonas sp. JC664. NCBI lineage: Bacteria > Pseudomonadati > Pseudomonadota > Betaproteobacteria > Burkholderiales > Comamonadaceae > Comamonas > Comamonas sp. JC664. The sequence goes on along the minus strand of NZ_JBHRUZ010000016.1, from coordinate 11,938 downwards.
TACTTCTTGCTACAGTGCCTCCACCTCCAGACCCTGCCCTGCCGCCTTCCCTGCTCCGCACCCGCGCCCATCGCCGTGGGCCATCTGCGTGCTTTTCTGGCGGTAGCTCGCTACCTGAACTTTCGCGCCGCCGCCGAGGAGTTGGCATTGACCCAGTCGGCCGTCAGCCGCCAGATCCAGGCGCTGGAAGACGAGGTCGGCATTGCGCTGTTTTTGCGCCATACCCGCGCGGTGGACTAACCAGCGCCGGCGCCCAGCTGCAGCGCGCCGTGTCGCCGGCCATCGAGCGCATCGACTCTGCCGTGCGCCTGATCCGCCAGACCAGCGGCCGCAAGAGTGTGGTCCATCACCACCTGGGCCAGCTTTGCCTCGATGTGGCTGATCCCGCGCATGGAGGCCTTCCAGCGCGACAACCCCGAGATCGACATCCGCATCGATGCCACCGACAACGTGCTTGACCTCGAAACCTCGGATGTGGACCTGGCGCTGCGCTACAGCCAGCCCCAGCATGCCAGCAACGGCGCCCAGCGTTTGTGTGGTGCAGACTGGCCGTCGTTGCCAGCCCCTGGTTGCTGCAAAGCCACCCGCGCATCCACCAGCCGCCGATGTGGCCCGCCACACCTTGATCGAGGCAGGCGACCCCCACCGCCTGCACACCTTGACTGGCTGACCTGGAGCGCTGGCTGAGCTGCATGGCTGCGTGCAATCTGCAACCCAAAACGCTGGCTGTATCTGAACTACGCGCACCAGATCGCGCAGGCGCGCCTGACCGGCCAGGGCCTGGCGCTGGCACGCATGCCGCTGGGCTGATGCACTGGCCAATGGCGACCTGGTCGAGGTGCTGCCCGAATACCGCATGATTCACCACTGGCCCTACTGGCTGATCATTGGCCCGCGCAGCCAGCAACGCCCCGAGGTGACGGCCTTTTGCGCCTGGCTGCAGCTGCAGGCCGCCGCTACCCGCACCGCCATCGGGGATACCACCGGCAGCTGATTGCCGCTTGAATCACACGCACGCTGATACGCCTGTCCTCTCAGCCCCGGCCAATTCACTATTAGACAAGCCTGAGCCCCCTCCCTACAGTCAAAGCGGCGGCCTGCGCGCTCCACACCCGCAGCCGCCATCGATAACGACACAAGGAGACAGCCATGTTCAACCCTCGCTTTGGCCGCCGGCAGGCGCTGGCGCTGTGTGCGGCGCTGCTCGCGGGCGCCGCCAGCCCGGCGCTGCAGGCCCAGGACTTTCCCAGCAAGCCCATCAAATTCATCGTGCCCTTTGGGCCGGGCAGCGGCACCGATACGTCGGCGCGCTACTACGCCAAAAAGCTGCAGCAGCTCAGCGGCAGCCGGTGTGGTGGTGGAGAACCGGCCCGGCGCAATGTGCTTTATTGCGGTCAAGCAGGCCTTGTCTGCTCCGGCCGATGGCTACACCGTCTTTATTGGCAGCAACTCACCTTGGCGGTGAACACGGCGCTGTTCAAGGAGCTGCCCTATGACCCGCAAAAGGACTTTGCGCCGCTGACGATGATGATGCGCGCGCCGGCCATTGTCGTGGCGCGGGGATGCCGATACCAAGCAGCTCAAGGATTTGGTGGCCAAGGCCCAGGCCAGCCCGGGCAAGATCAACTTTGGCGCGGGCTCGGCCGGTACCAGCTGATGGGTGAGCTGTTCAACGATGTGGCCAAGGTGCAGACCGTGCATGTGCCCTTCAAGGGCGCGGGCGAAGTGGCCACCGCCGTGGCCGGCCACACGGTGGACTACGCCTTTGCCGAGGCCACCTCGGTGCAGATCTGATCAAGGCCGGGCGGCTGACGGGCCTGGCCGTCGCCTCCGACAGCCGCGTGGCCGCCCTGCCCAACGTGCCCACCGCCCGCGAAGCGGGCCTGCCGGCATCGAGGCCTACACCTGGGTGGGCGCGAGGTCAACAGCAAGACGCCGGCGGACACCAGCGCCAAGCTGGCGGGCTGGTTCATGCAGATTGCGACCGAGCCCGAAACCCAGCAGTTCTATGCCAACCTGGGCGCCACGGCGATGATCGGCGGCCCGGCGCAGATGCGCCAGTTCCAGGCCGATGAGATTGCGCTGTGGAAGCGCATTGCGACCCAGGCCAAGATTGAGCTGCAGTAAGGCTGCAGGCCCGCCTGGTTCAAAGCGATCCAGCGCGCGGCCCGCGCACCCGTACACCCGGCTGCTCAGCGGCTGGTGCTGGTCGTCAGCCTCCCAGGGTCCAGGTCTTCCTTGCGGGCTGGCGCGTGGCAGCAGCTGTCAAAAAGAGGCGTTCAGAAAAAAGAGCCGCTCCCCAACGAAGGGGAGCGGCTCTTTGATCGATCAGCCAGCTTGGCCAGACCAGCCCGGTAAAGCCAGCTTTAGGCGGGAACGGCGGTAGCTTTAGGCCAAGGTCACGCGGGCAAACTTGCGCTTGCCCACTTGCACGACAAAGGTGCCGGCAGGCAGCTTCAGGCCCTTGTCTTCGATCACCACGCCATCCACACGCACACCGCCGCCGTCGATCAGGCGGTTGGCTTCGCTGGTCGATGGAGCCAGGTTGGCCTGCTTGAGCAGCGCGCCAATGCCCAGCGGCGCGCCGCTGAGCGCCACTTCGGGGATGTCGTCCGGAATTCCGCCCTTGCTGCGGTTGATGAAATCCTGCTCGGCCGCATCGGCTGCAGCCGCGCTGTGGAAGCGCGCAGTGATTTCCTGGCCAGCAGCACCTTGGCGTCCTTGGGGTTGCGGCCGCCTTCGATCTCCAACTTGAGCGCGGCGATTTCGGGCAGGCCCATGAAGGACAGCAACGTGAAACCAGTCCCACATCAGGTCGTCCGAGATCGACAGCACCTTGGCAAACATGGTGTTGGCGTCTTCGGTGATGCCGATGTAGTTGTTCTTGGACTTGGACATCTTGTGCACGCCGTCCAGGCCCACCAAAAGCGGCATGGTGAGCACGCACTGCGATTCCTGGCCATATTCGGCCTGCAGGTGGCGGCCCATCATCAGGTTGAACTTCTGGTCGGTGCCGCCCAGCTCCAGGTCGCTCTGAGCGCCACCGAGTCATAGCCCTGCAGCAGCGGGTAGAGGACTCGTGCAGGCTGATGGAGCTGCCTTCGTTGAAACGGGTGTGGAAGTCGTTGCGCTCCATCATGCGCGCCACGGTGTACTTGGCCGACAGCTCGATCATGCCGCGCGCGCCCAGCTTGTCGCACCACTCGCTGTTGTAGCGCAGCTCGGTCTTGCTCGGGTCGAGCACCTTGTAGGCCTGCTCGCGGTAGGTCTCGGCGTTCACCTGGATCTGCGCAGCCCGTCAGCGGCGGCCGTTTGCTGTTGCGGCCCGAGGGGTCGCCAATCAGGGTGGTGAAATCGCCGATCAGGAAGATCACGGTATGGCCCAGGTCCTGCAACAGGCGCATCTTGTTGAGCACCACACGGTGTGGCCAATGTGGATGTCCGGGGCCGTGGGATCCAGGCCCAGCTTGATGCGCAGGGGCACGCCCGTCGCCTCGGATTTGGCCAGTTTTTTGACCCATTCCTCCTTGGCAGCAGCTCATCCACCCCACGCAGACTTACCTGCAAAGCCTCTTGCACACGGTCGGTAACAGGGTAATGTTGTAACAGTCGATTGATTCATATGGGGTTTCTCAGGTTGCCAGCAAAGCCGAGGCGTTATACTGCGTCCCTTGCGTTGCAGCGTTTTATTCTAGCCGCGTCTGTCAGACGATGTCCCAAGGGACTTCATCCAGACCCGCGAACGCTGTTCATGAATTTTTTTTGTGCCATCTTGTTAAAAAAACACCCTACCGCGCCTGCAGACGCGGTTTGTTTTGGCTCCGACTACGCAGCCGGCAAGACGGCCATCCATAACCGGATGGAACATTGAACAACGGATTCATCACCGCTGGCAGCCTCGTCATTCGCCAGCTGGTCAATACCGCCCAAGCACACCCCAAGCGTCTCGCTGCTGCCCTCGCCGTCATGTTGATGACCGGTGGCGGCGCCGCTTTTGCCGTGGCTGAGCTGGGCCCCAATCCGTCCGACATGCCTGTGCAGACCGTGGAATACCCCGTCGAGTCGCTGGCTTCGGACATTTCGATCGCAGACCTGGTCGACGGACCAGGTTTTTTCTTTGTACCGCACCGACGAGGTGCGCAGCAACGACACGCCCGAATCCCTGCTGCGCCGCCTGGCGTGGCGGACCCGGCTGCAGCGGCCTTCATCCGCAGCAATGCCACGGCGCGCAGCGCCATCATCGGCAAAGCTGGCCGCCAGATCACCGCCGAGACCACCCAAAGCCATGAGCTGACCACCCTCACGGGCGCTGGGCCGGTGACAGCAGCGATGTGTTCCAGCGCTTTAGCATCCGCAAGGCCGATGCAAGTTCGACACCCTGAACCGAATTCCTGCCGCTGACCCATGGCACGCGCCTGTCGGGCGGCATCATCCGCAGCTCGCTGTACGCGGCCACCGATGCGGCCAGCCTGCCCGACAACGTCTCGAACCAGATGGTCGAGGTGTTTTGCCGACAAGATCGATTTTCGCCGTGCGCTGCGCGCCGGTGACCGCTTCTCGCTGGTCTACGAAACGCTGGAAGCCGATGGCGAGGTGCTGGGCACCGGGCGCCTGCTGAGCGCCGAGTTCCGCAACAATGGCAAGACCCATGAGGCGCTGTGGTTCCAGGACTCGCCCAAGGACAAGGGCGCCTATTACAACTTCGCCGGTGAAAGCGGTGAGCGCAGCTACATCATCTCGCCGTCAAGTACACCCGCGTCTCCAGCGCCTTTGCCATGCGCGAGCACCCCATCCACAAGACCTGGTCGGCCCACAAGGGCACCGACCTGGCGGCCCCGCAAGGCACGCCCGTGCGCACAGTGGCGATGGCCTGGTCACCTTTGCCGGCGTGCAAAACGGCTACGGCAATGTGATCTACAATCGACCACGGCAAACAAGCACGAAACCGTCTACGCCCATTTGAGCCGCATCGCCGTCAAGCAAGGCGCGCGCGTGGGTAAGGGCGACGAGATCGGTGCCGTCGGCCAGACCGGCTGGGCCACCGGACCGCACCTGCATTTTGAGTTCCGCGTCGCTGGGGAGCAGCGTGACCCGCTGGCCATGGTCGCCGAGAGCGAAACCAGCAAACCGATCAGCCGCCAGGCCCGCGCCAAGTTTGACAACCTGGCCAACAGCATGCGCCTGGCGCTGAACGACCAGATGCTGATGCTCGAGACCAGCGCCAACCAGTAAGCTGCTACGCCCGTCCGCCGGTAAGCAGCACGTAACAACTGCTGCCACCGCCCCAGGCCCTCACAATCTTGGTATTGTTGGGGCCTTTGCTTTTGCAACCTATGAAGACAATGACTGAACGCTTTATGGGCCTGAATTCCGGCACCTCGCTGGACGGGTGGATGGGTGATTGCCCATGGCAGGACGGCCGCATGGAGGTACTGCAGTACGCCAGCACCGGCTTTGCCCCCGAGCTGCGGGCCGAGCTGCTGGCGCTCAACAGCGCTGGCGAGCAGGGAGCTGCACCGCGCAGCACTCGCGGGCAACGCGCTGGCACGCAGCTATGCGCAGGTGGTCGATCGGCTGCTGGCGCAGCAGTGGCTTGCAGCCGAGCGACATCACGGCCATTGGCGCCCACGGCCAGACCGTGCGCCACCAGCCCGGCCTCTGGGATGGCACTGGCTATACCTTGCAGCTCAACAACCCTGCGCTGCTGGCCGAGCTGAGCGGCATTGCCGTGGTGGCCGATTTCCGCAGCCGCGATGTGGCCGCTGGCGGCCAGGGCGCACCGCTGGTGCCCGCCTTTCACCACAGTGTGTTTGGCGTGGCGAAGCGGGAGGCAGTCTGCGCTGGGTGCTCAATATCGGCGGCATCTCCAACATCAGCCGCCTCGACGGCGATGACATCCGCGGCTGGGACTGCGGCCCGGGCAATGCGCTGATGGACCACTGGTGCCAGCTGAACACCGGCAACACCTATGACGACGGCGGCCACTGGGCGGCCAGCGGCCAGTGATTCCAGATTTGCTGGCAGCCTTCATGGAAGAGCCTTTTTTCCAGCTGCCACCGCCCAAGAGCACCGGGCGCGACCTGTTCAACCCCGCCCTGGCTGGCCCCGTTGCTCGAGCGCCATGCGCCCGGTGCGGCCCCTGCCGATGTGCAGGCCAGCCTGACCGCCTTCACCGCGCTGGCGATTGCGCAGGACATGCAGCGCCATGGCGCAGCCGAGGGCCAGACCTTGATCGTCTGCGGCGGCGGCGCGCTGAACCAGCACCTGCTGCAACGCCTGGCCGATCTGCTGCCCGGCAATCGCGGTGGACAGTTCGGCCGCACATGGCCTGCCCCCGCAGCAGGTCGAGGCCAGCGCCTTTGCCTGGCTTGGCCCGCCAATGCTGGCAGCGCTGCCGGGCAATCTGCCGGCGGTGACCGGTGCACGCGGGCCCCGGGTGCTGGCGCAATCTACCCGCGTTGAGCGGCTAAGGATTGACGCTCAAGCATCCCCGCCATCGGGCGCCGGCTTGACCGGCTCATCCTTGTCGAGCTGGCAGAACACCAAGGTAGCGGCCAAGGTCATCAAAGCCACGGTCAAAAAGGTGGCGTGGATGGCGCGCAGCGACTTGTCCGGGTCGGTGATCCAGCGATCGGCATAGCCCGACAGCAGCGCGCCAGCCAGCGCCACACCAATGCCCATGGCCAGCATCTGCACCATCGACAAGAAGGCTGTTGCCAACTGCTGGCAAATTCGCCGTCCAGGTCCTTCAAGGTGACGAGTTCATCGCCGAGAACTGCATGGAGTTGAAGCCGCCAAATACAAACAGCTGCAGCAGCAGCAACCAGGGCGGCTGCTGGGCGCTGGTCAATGCAAAGCTCGCCAGCATGAAGGCGGACCATCACCGAGTTGACCTGCAGCACGCGGCGGTAGCCAAAGTGCTGCACCGTCTGCACCGCAAAGCGCTATGACCAGCATGCTGCCCATGACGGTGGCCAGCATCATCATGCCGGCGTTCATCGGTGCCATGCCCAGGCCCACCTGCAGCAGCAGTGGAATCAGAAACGGCGCAGCCCCCGTGCCAAAGCGGGCAAACAGATTGCCCAGCAGGCCCACGCGCAGCGAGCGCACGCGAACAGCATCAGGCGGAAACAGCGGCTCTGGCACGCGCAGCGCATGCATCCAGTAGCTCGCCAGGCTGGCCAGGCCAAAGACCATCAGCACCACCACCATCGCCATGCCCAGGCCCATGCCGGTACATGCCATCCAGGGCCACCGAATGGCGACCATGCCAAACGACAGCAGCGCATAGCCCAGGCCATCGAACTTGCGCGGCACCGACCAGGTGGTCTCGGGCATCCAGCGGCGCGCGGCCCAGACGCAAAGAGGCCCACGGGCACATTGATCCAGAAGATCCAGTTCCAGGTCGCCACCTCCAACCAGCCAGCCACCCAGGGTCGGGCCCAGCAAGGGGCCGATCTGGCCGGAATGGCGATAAAGCTCATCGCGGCGGTGAAATCGCCCTTGGGGTGGCTGCGCAGCACCGCCAGGCGCCCCACGGGCAGCATCATCGCCCCACCCCACGCCTTGCACCACGCGCGCGGCAATCAAAAAGCCCAGGCTGGGCGAGAGCGCGCACAGCACCGAGCCCAGTTACAAACAGCGCAATCGCCCACATGAAGACGCGGCGCGTGCCAAAGCGGTCGGCGATCCAGCCCGATGCAGGAATCAGCATCGCCGTGGTCAGCGAGTAGGCGACGTTCACCGACTGCATCTTCAGCGGGCTTTGGCCCAGCGAATGGGCCCATGGCCGGCAGCGCAATGTTCAGGATCGTGGCGTCGAGCGACTGCAGAAAAAAGGCAATCGCCACCAGCCAGAGCAGGCGCTCCTTGTGGGGCGCAACGGGGCGGGGGGTCAGTTCAGCGGACATGGACAAAACAAAAGGCCGCTGGTCAACAGAGGCTTGTGGCAAGGTGGTGGACCAGAAGGCAAGCACAGGAGCAATGCCTTCCATCACAGACTGCGCGGCTTTTACCGAGAAGCTCGATCCGCAACCGCAGGTGGTCGTGGCGTTTCGGGTTCTTGATCACGAACTGCGCGCCTGCAGGTCTTCCTTGTAATCGATCTCGGCGCCCAGCAGGTACTGGTAGCTCATCGCATCGATCAGCAGCGACACGCCATTCTTGGTCATGGTCGTGTCGTCGTCGTTGGCAATCTCGTCAAGGTAAAGCCATACTGGAAGCCCGAGCAGCCGCCGCCTTGCACGAACACGCGCAGCTTCAGATCCGGATTGCCTTCTTCGGCAATTCAGATCGGCCACCTTCGCCGCTGCACTGTCGGTAAAGACAATCGGGTGGGCATTTCCGTCATGGTTGTTTTCAGCAACTTCGCTCATGGGAGACGACTCCTGTCTTATTTGATGTACTGCAAAGGATGGTACTCCAATCGCATGTTTCTCGCAGCCTGCGAGCGGGTGACGCCAATTGCAGTGTGGGAATAGCCAGCCGTAGCGAGCAGCATAAAAAAACCGCCCCGAGGGGCGTTCTTGGCAAGTAGCCAGCAATTAACGCTTGGAGAACTGCTTTGCGCGGCGTGCAGAGTGCAGACCGACCTTCTTACGCTCGACTTCACGTGCGTCACGGGTCACGAAGCCAGCTTGGCTCAGTTGCGACTTCAGTGCTGCATCGTAATCGATCAGAGCGCGGGTGATGCCGTGGCGGGTGGCACCGGCTTGGCCGGATTCACCGCCGCCGTGCACGTTGACCTGGATGTCGAAGGTTTCGACATTGCCGGTCAGCACCAGAGGCTGCTTTGCAATCATGATCGAGGTTTCGCGGCCGAAGTATTGTTGAATGTCCTTGCCATTCACAACAATCTTGCCGGAGCCCTTCTTCAGAAACACACGGGCGACGCTGGATTTGCGACGGCCGGTGCCATTTTCCAATCACCAATCATCTCGGGACTCCTTAGATTTCCAGCACTTTAGGTGTTGGGCGGTGTGAGGATGCTCATCACCACCGTAGACCTTCAGCTTCTTGATCATGGCGTAGCCCAGATAGGACCCTTGGGCAGCATGCCCTTGACAGCCTTTTCGAGAGCACGGCCAGGGAACTTCACTTGCATGTCGCGGAAGTTGGTGGCAGTGATGCCGCCTGGGAAGCCCGAATGACGGTAGTACAACCTTGTCCGTGTTCTTGGTACCAGTGACCTTGATCTTGGAGGCTTGATGATGACGATGTAGTCACCGGTGTCAACGTGAGGTGTGTAAATGGCTTTGTGTTTGCGCGCAGACGGAGTGCCACTTCGCTGGCGACACGTCCGAGCACCTTATCGGTGGCGTCAATCACAAACCACTCGTGTTGCACCTCAGCGGGTTTTGCGCTGAATGTAGACATGAGTTTTCTCTTTCAATAGAGGGTTTGGCGAATCCTTTTCCGCGGTCGGTGCTTCTTCTAGACGCAACTCTCGTCACGCAGGAAGCCTCTTAGGCGGTACTCCCTCACATGCGGCGCGTAAGCACTGCACACAAAGTCCCTCGCCGCGGGATTCATAAAAATCGCTGCGAAGCTCTCCATTATAAAAGTTTTTCGGCAAGACGTAAGTGCCTCCTTACTTCCCACCAATGGACTCGGTTCAGGCATATTTTCGGTGTTTTTGGGCTTGTAGCAGCTGCTGCATGCCCCTTTGGCGCCGTAGCACAGCGCTTGTACGCTACCAATTGGCGCCCAAATGTTCAGTTTACCGCCACGCCTCCATGCCGGCAATCACGCCGATGTGCTCAAGCACAACCATCCTGATTGCCATCCCTGCAATACATGACGCAAAAAGAGGCGGCATTGGTTGCACTGGACACCCATGCCGGGCGGGTCTGTACCGCCTGGACGGCGACTACGCCACCACCAGCGCCGAGGCCGACGAGGGCATTCGCCGCCTCGAAGGTGCCAAGGACCTGTGCCCCATGCGCAGGACTATGTTGGACATGGTCAAAGCCTTCAACACCAGCAACACCTACAAGGTCTACCCGTGCTCGCCCTTTATCGCGCAGCGCCTGCTGGGCTACCGCGACAAGCTCAAGCTGTTTGAGCTGCACCCCACCGACTGCCGCTCGCTGAGTGGCAATATCGCGCAGCTGAAGGCCGGCCGCCAGGTCCAGGTGCTGCTGGAAGACGGCTTTGAGGGCGTGAAGAAATTTCTGCCCCCGCCATCGCGCCGCGCCTTTTTGTTGTGCGACCCCAGCTACGAGATGAAGACCGACTACGGCCGTGTGCTCGACATGGTGGCCGACAGCATGCAGCGCTTTCCCACCGGCACCTATGCGGTCTGGTACCCGATCATTCCGCGCCAGGAAGCCCATGACCTGCCGCGCCGCCTCAAGACCTGGCCAACAAATTTGGCAAGAGCTGGCTCAATGCCGAGCTGACGGTCAAGAACAGCAAGATCACCACCGCCATGCGCCAGGGCGAAGGAAAAGCGCCCCGGTCTGCCCGCCAGCGGCATGTTCCTGATCAACCCGCCGTTCACCCTGAAGGACCAGCTCAAGGTGGCCCTGCCCCAGATCGCCGAGCTGCTGCAGCAGGACAGCATGCCGGCTATGTGCTGGAGAGCGGCGGCAAGTAAGCAGCGCAGGCGGGAAAGACAACGCCGGCCCGGGTCAACCCGGACAGAAAAACGCAGGCCATCGACAAAGATGGGCCTGCGTTTTTGCTTTTGTGTGCTGCGGTTTTACTTTTTGCGCCGTGCTGCGGGTGCGGCCTTGGCAGGCTTGGCCCGGCCTTGGCGGCGTTACCACGGCCCGCACGCGGCCAGGGTGCGCCGCGGCCTTGGCCGCCTGGTGACTGCGGGGCGCGGCATCACCGGCCAGTGCCCCGCTGCCGCGCCGCCCGGCCAGCACAAATGAGGGGCAGTCGTCGTCATCGTCATCCAGGGTCCACAGCTCCACCGCTTGATGCCCAGGCCCAGCATGCCCAGCTCCTGGGCCGCGCCTGGCTCAGGTCGATGATGCGGTCGCCGGCATAAGGGCCCCGGTCATTGATGCGCACCACCACGGCCTTGCCGGTGACCATGCTGCGCACGCAGACCTGGGTGCCAAAAGCAGGGTCTTGTGGGCTGCCGTCAGGCCTTCCTTGTCAAAGCGCTCGCCATTGGCCGTCTTGCGGCCATGGAACTGCCGCCATACCAGGAGGCCATGCCTTGCTGGTCGGCCGAGCGGTAAGGTCTTGCTTGAGGGCGGGAGGAATATCGGGCACATCCCAAGGCGCGAGAGCCCATCGATGCTGCTGAGCGGCGCCGACGGCGGCAGCACCAGGCCAGGCCAACGGCGCTCACGGACAGCGCGGCCAGCTCTTCAGGCGCGGTGGAGGTGATGGCCGACTCGGCGGCCGAGCGCTCGGGGCTGTGAATGCGGCTTCGGGATGCACAGGCCTTGCGCTGTGCTCTGCGTCACGCCATCGGCGCCGTGCCATCGGGCGCAGCGCCGTCGCTGTCGCTGGGCACATGCACGCAGCCACCGGCGAGCGCGGCCAGGCTGACAGCGGCCAGCCAGCCTCGGCATCGCGATCGTGTGGATGAGGGCAACAGCAACTCCTCTGTCTTTCCGCGTTCGGCACATTCGGGGCCACCGCGCTGCAAGACCACAGCGCTGTTGGCTACAGCCCCAGCCGGTCGCAGATCGCCAGTGTGGCTGCGCTTGGTTCATGGTGTAGAAGTGCAGCCGACGGCACCACGGCGGAGCAGGTCCTCGCACATCTGGGTCACCACATCCAGGCCAAAGGCGCGGATGCTGGCAACATCATCTCCATAGCCTGCAGTCGCAGACGAATCCAGCGCGGGATCTCGGCACCGCAGGCATCCGAAAAGCGCATCAGCTGCGTCGATCCGGTGATCGGATAATACCACGGGATGACCGGCAGGTCTACCCCGCGTTTTTGTAAATCTTCTTGAAATCTGCAAAAGGCATCG
>NZ_JBHRUZ010000015.1:0-21558 GCF_042647185.1 Comamonas sp. JC664 | reverse complement strand
AAGCTCAAGCTTCGCTGCTGACGCAAGCTGTGGCCAACAATGGTGTGTCGAACCAGTTCGCTACCGATACCCTGATCCAAGCGAAGACCGACTGGGTTCTGTCGATGCCTACCCGTCGTTACAGCGTTGGCGCTAACTACGCTGAAGCTACCAACTCCGCAAGTACCGCGTGTTCAACACTGGTGTGGTCGCTGTTGACAACACCACCAACTTCTTCGATGCAGCTTCCACCTCGGTGGACGCTGTTGGCAACATCTGCGTGAACACCACCAGCAACGTGTCTACGACCGTGAAGAATCTTCCGTTCGTAACGGCGCTGTGATCTCCCCCGGCACTGCCAAGGTGATCCGTCTGTGCGGTGAAGTGAACGTGCTGGCATTCAAGGACACCGGTACCTCCGTGCTGGGCGCTTCGGTGGCTCGTCAGACCGCTGCTGTTGCGTACGAAAACGGCTGGGGCCAAGTGAACTACACCCGTGCTCTGCCAGTGGTGGGTTCCTCGTTCATCAAGCTGACCAACTCCGGTGGCGCAGCTAACGGCTTCAGCGGTACCTACGGTATCACCTGGCCACACCGTTCTCCAAGTAATTCACGCTTTGGCCGCAAGGCCTTAGTTTGAAGTACTGAGAGAATCAGCCAAAGGGCAGAGAGCAATCTCTGCCCTTTTTACATTTTTGGAATATTTGTCCCATCCAGAGCACAGCGAGATCCAGCTTGATTTGTTATGCTGCTTCTTTTGCCAGTAGGACTGTGAATGCGTAACCGTATGTTTTTTGCCCCTGTGGGCATCGTGTTGAGTGTGTTGGCCCTGGCGGCCTCGGCGGCCTCCAACGACAGCCCCGTGCTGGTATCGGGCGTGCCAGCGCTGAGGTAAAGGTGGTTGACATCCAGGCGGAAGCACAGCGCTTGCCAGCAGAGATGCGTGATTCATTTTTGGCCAACAAGGATGGCGTGCAGCAGATGGTGCATGCCCTCTTTGTCCGCCGTGCCATGGCAGCCCATGCGCGCTCTGTGGGTGTGGCAGATGACCCCCAGGTGCCGCCGCCGCGCGCATCGCTGCAGACAAGGTGATCTCGGATGCCTATCTGGCTAAATTCAATGCCCAACACGCGCCTGATCCGAAGTTGATCGAGGCGCAGATCAAGGCGCACTACGCTGCTAACAAGGACAGCATGGCGACGCCTGAAGAAGTGCATCTGGCACATATCCTGGTCAAGGGCAAGACGGATGCAGCCAAGCAAAAGGCAGAGAAGCTGCTGGCCGAAGCGAAGGCTGGCGCAGATTTTGCGCAGCTGCCAAGGACAACTCTGAAGACCCTGGCAGCGCTGCACGTGGCGGTGATCTGGGGTTCATCGCCCGTGGCCGGATGGTGCCCGAGTTTGAGAAGGCCGGCTTTGCGCTGAGCAAGCCCGGCGAGTTCGCTCCTGTGGTGGAGAGCCAGTTTGGCTACCATGTGATCAAGTTCATCGAGCGCAAGCCCGCGGTGCAGAAGACCTTTGAAGAAGCGCGCCCTGAACTGGAGAAGCAATTCACGCAAAAGGCCTTGCAGGCTGCGCGCGAGGCCGAAGTCGAGAAGGTCACCAGCAAGGCCAAGTTTGATGAAAAAGCCTTGGAAGCGTTCTTGGCGCAATATAAGGCAAAATAATCGCTAGTCACTGCGATGGGGCAAGGAGGAGGCTGAAATGGCCTTCTCCTTTTTTCATGGGCGCTTTGTCTTTCAATATCGAACTTTGATGCGCACCTTTCTGCACAGTATCCAAGAGGTCTGGAACGCCCGCGCGCTGATCGGCGTGATGACACGCCGCGAGGTAGCGGCACGCCATGCCGGCACCGCGCTGGGCGTCATCTGGCCCTATCTGCAGCCGCTGCTGTCCGTGGCGGCCTACTACCTGGTGTTCGACATCGTGTTCGCGATGCGGCTGGAGAGGGTGCATCCAGCCATGCGGTGGGCACCTTCCTGATGTGGGCGCGCTGCCCTGGATGGCGTTTTGCGATGCGGTCTCGCGGGGCATGGGCAGCTTGCTGGAGGCGGGCTCCATCCTGCAGAAGAATCCGCTGCCACCGGTGCTGTTCCCGGTGCGCTCGGTGCTGGCAAGCTCCTGGATCTTCGGGCCGCTGATGCTGCTGCTGGCGATGTGCTATATCCCCGTGCACCATCTGCAGTGGGGGGTGCTTGCCTTGCTGCCGCTGATGGCGATGCAGCTGCTGATGACCTTGCTGCTGTCCTATGCGCTGGCGATCTTTGCCGCCGCCCTGCGCGACACCGTGCAGCTGGTGGGTTTTACATTGTCGGTGGGTATCTACCTGACGCCCATCCTGTTTCCGATCACGATGTTTCCGCAGGGCTGGCGCTGGCTGCTGTGGCTCAATCCGATGGCGTCCTATGTGATGGGCTACCAGTCGGCACTGTTGCAAGGCCAGTGGCCGGAAATGCAGGTCTGGGTGGTGAGCGCGGTGTGGATTGCACTGCTTGCCGTGGTGGTGAATGTGCTGGTGCGGCGCAGCCGTGACCAGCTGGTGGACTGGCTATGACGGGCGTGCAGATGGCAAAGACGCAAGAGGCTCCTGCGGTGCTGGTGGTCAAGAATCTGGGCAAGGAATACAAGCTCTATGACTCACCGCGTCAGCGCGTCAAGCGCTGCTGACGGCCGGGCCATGCACCGCAGCCACTGGGCGCTGCGCGATGTCAGCTTCAGTCTGGGGCAACGGCCAGTGCATTGGCGTGGTGGGCGACAACGGCGCGGGCAAAAGCTCGCTGCTCAAACTCTTGGCCGGCACCATGCAGCCGTCTACAGGCTCGATTGAGCGCTCGGGCCGCATCACCGCCATTCTGGAGTTGGGCGCTGGCTTTCCATCCCGATTTCAGCGGCCGCGACAACCTGTATTTTGCCGGCAGCCTGATTGGCATCAGCCAGGAGGAGATGCGCAAGCTCGAACCCGAGATCATTGCATTCTCGGAGCTGCAGATGCGATCGACCGGCCCGTCAAAACCTATTCCTCCGCATGAACGTGCGCCTGGCCTTTGCGCTGGTCACTGCCGTGCAGCCGATGTGTTGATCGTTGACGAGGCGCTGGCCGTGGGTGACCAGAGCTTTCAGAAAAAATGCATCGAGCGCATTCTGGACTTTCGCCAAAAGGGCTGCACCATCCTCTTTTGCTCGCACAGCCCCTACCATATTCGCCATCTCTGTGATGCCGCACTGTGGCTGGAACAGGGCCAGGTGCAGATGTTTGGCGAGACCGAAGCGGTGCTGGCTGCCTACGATGTGCGCACCCGCCAAAAGCGGAGGAAAAGGACCAGTTGCAGTGGGGCGATGATGCGGCAGCTGCAGTGCCGGATGCGCTGACCGATATGGCCGCTGCAGCCATCGCCACAGAGCCCGTCGACCCGCTGGACACGCCATATGCGGTGCAGCCGCCAACGCAGCCCAAGTCCGAGGAGGCAGGCAACGCCTGCATTCTGTCGGTGGATATTGCGAACCTGGGCCCAGGCGACCCGCGGTGCTACAGGGCCAGGATCTGGTCGTCACGATCAAGGCGCGTGGCAATGGCGCTGAGCGCCCCAATATCGGCTTCATGATCGAGCAGAACAAGGGCGTAGGCATTGCCTGCCTGGCGACGCATGAGGAAGACGCTGTGCCCGTGCAGTTGGCCGATGGCAGCTGGCATCGGTGCTGAGCTTTCCGGATCTGCCCTTGCACAGCGGTGACTATGTGGTCAGCGCCTTTTTGTTCGATGGCTCGGGCCTGGCGGTCTACGACAATGGTTCCAATACACCGTCTTCCGCTTTATCTACCCCAAGCCGCTGCCTGGACTGGTACGATTGCCCCACCACTGGGGCTGAGGCTGTGTGCAACTGCGCGTGCGGCTTGAACCCCAGCCAACGAGAGCGCCGGCATCCGCGCTGGCGCGCTCATCGCCCCCAGATTTATGACCACGAATTCTCCCTCTGCAACGAGCCAGGGCCAGCAGCTGCTGGCCGATGCACAGCTGATGCTGGCACATGGCAATTTTGAAGCGGCCTCGGGCCTGCTGCTGCGCGCCCGTGCCGAAAAAGACACGATGCTGGCAGCGCATGCGCTGATCGAGCAGCACGGGCTGACCGGCTCATTCCGCAACATTTTCGGCCTGAACTGCACGATTTCCTCGGCCGATGATATTTTTGGCTTCTTTGCCGGCCACGCCAGCAGCAGCAACCCGCTGCGCGATTACCTGGCCGATGGTTGGCGCACCCTGGCCGAGCTGATGACGGTGATGGAGCGGGTCGGCCAGCCGCTGGTGCAGAGCCAGCATTTTCTGGAGTTTGCCAGCGGCCATGGCCGCTTTACCCGCCATCTGCCCATCTGCTGGGGCCGGACAAGGTGACGGTGTCGGATGTGGTGCCCGATGCGGTGGACTTCGCGCAGCGCACCTTTGGCGTGCAGGGCTTTGTCTCGGCCAGCGTCCCTGAGCAGTTGGTGGCGCCGCGCCAGTACGACACGGTCTTTGTGCTGTCGCTGTTCAGCCACCTGCCGCGCAGCACCTGGGGCCGCTGGCTGCAGGTGTTGTACAGCGTGGTGGCGCCGGAGGCATTTTGGTGTTCAGCACGCACGGTATCAAGGCGGCGCGGTTTGACAGCGTGCCGCTCGACGACGAGGGATTTTTCTTTGCGCCGTCGAGCGAGTCAAACGCGATCGACCCGAACGAGTACGGCACGGCCTTTACGACCGAAGCCTTTGTGCGCGCCCGCATTGCCGAGACCGTGGGCGCCGACAAGCTCGAGTATTTCTCTCCGTGCAGTTCTGGAACCACCAGGACGTGTACGTTCTGCGAAAGCCATCATGAACCGCGGAAGCCGTATGCGCCGCCTGGCGCAATTGCGTGAAAAGCGGTTGGGCCTGCCTGAGTACGACGACAGCCGGATCAGCGACGAATGGTTCCGCTCCCACTTCCACTACGCATCTGATGTGGTGGCACAGTGGCTCAGCCCGGTGATGGATCTGAGTGCGGCCCGCCTGCTGCAGTTTGGTTGCGGCGATGGCATCACCGATCTGGCGCTGGTGCTGCGCCATGGCGCGGGCGCCATCCATGGCATCGATGTACGCCAGGAATACGCCAAGCTGCCCCGCATTGCGAAGGAGCAACTGGGCATGCAACGCATTCCGGCGGCGCTGAGTTTTCAGACCATCACGCCCAGCGCGCGCTGGCGGCCAGGCGCCGCTCTACGACGGCATCATGAGCTGTCGACCTTTGAGCATGTGCAGCGCGACCAGCTGCTGCCCATCTTGAAAGACCTGCTGGCCTGCCTCAAGCCGGGCGGGCATTTCTTCTTGCAGATCGAGCCGCTGTTCTACTCGGCCTTTGGCTCGCACTTGCGCCGTTATGACGATGTGGCTTGGCACCACTTGCTGGTGGACGAAGATGCGCTCTGGAAGGTCATTGAAGCCTACGACGGCGAACTCAGCCCCGATGAGGTGGACTTTGGCTTTGCCGATTTTGGACCGGAGGGCTACAAGCGCTTTGTGTTCAAGGAATACCAGGAGCTCAACCGCCTGACCGCCGATGAGCTGGTGGCGCTGGCCAAGGAGGCGGCTTTACGGTGGCGCGTGAGGAGCGCCGCCACTATGACCGGGGCCCGTGCCTGAGGCATTGCTGGCGCAGTACCCGCGCGAGGTGTTGACCAACAACGAGATCTTTTTGCTGCTGCAGCGCCCCGTTTGATCGCTGGCCGGCAGCCCGCACAGGGCCCCGGCCAGTTTTCCGTCAGGCGCTGGGCTGGGTACCTGCCGCAGCCGCTGCCTGCGGCAGCGGCACCGAGACGCTGGCGCTGTAGCTCAGGCGCTGCATGCGCTGGCCCAGGCCGCTGCGGCTAAAGAGCCGGCGGTTGATCGAGGCCTCACAATGCAGGGGCGTGCGTACCAGCCAGCAGGTGTGGCGCACTTCAAATGCGGGTGGAAGTACGGGTCGCCCTGGTCCAGAAAATCGCGCCAGCGGCTGGCAAACAGGCTGAGTCTTCGGGGGGGGTCATAGCCTTCGGCCTTGCCACGCGTAATCGACTCATGGTGGACCAAGGTCGCCTGCGGGCAGTACAGCACGCGCCAGCCCAGCTGCAAGGTGCGCAGGCACAGGTCCACATCACCAAAGCCCACGGCCAGCTTTTCGTCATAGCCGTCGATGGCATCAAAGGTTTCCTTGCGCATCAACAGGCACACGCAGCGGTCACGGCCGAGACCTCATGCGTGCTCACCAGGCGGCCCATGAAGGCGATGTCAACGCGGTCGGGCGGCAGTTTAGGAACTTGCCATAGTGCTCGCGATGCCAAAGGCGCCCACGCAGACGCCGGCGTGCTGGATCGACGTGCGGTCGGGTAGAGCAGCTGCGCGCCCACCATGCCCACGCTCGGGTCCTGGCACTGTGACAGCATGTGCTCGAGCCAGCCGCTCTCCAGCGCCTCGATGTCGTTGTTGCAGAACAGGTAGTGGCTATACGGCCGGGTCAGCTGGCGCACCGCCCAGTTGTTGATCGCCGAGAAATTGAAGGGCCCTGGTAGCGCAGCACGGTGGCGGTGCCTTCTTGCTCCAGTTGCGCAAAGTAGTCGAGGCTCGCCTGCTCGGTCGATGCATGGTCGATCACGATCAGGTCATAGGCGGCATGCTGCACGGTGGCGCGGATGCTGTCCACACACTGGCGCACGAGGCTGCCGTAGTTCTTGGTCGGGATGATGATGGCCACGCGCTGGCCATCGGCGATCTGGTGCTGCGTCTCAAAGAAATTGAACGACACCCCGGGGGCCGAGCGCGCCGCCACGCCGCTGCGGTCCAGGTGGCGCTGCAGTACGGCGGTCGAGTGCTCATCACCTGGGCCATCTTGTCGTGGCCGGCCGAGCCGGTGTGGGTGCGCCATTGGTAGAGGATCTCCGGCAAGTGCACGATGCGCTGGCCGCTTCGCTGACCCTCAGGATCAGGTCGTAGTCCTGCGAGATGCCCAAGGTCTCGTCAAAAGCCACCCAGGCTGCGCAGCAGCGCCGTGCGAAAGCCCGCCATGTGCACGATATAGGGGTGGCTGCGCAGTATTCGGGTGAGAAGGCTGGGCGGTGGAAGTACTGCAGCACCTCTTTGCCATCGGGCTGACCAGCACTTCGTCCGAGTACAGCATGTCCGGGTCATCGGCCATGACGCTTTGCGCGACGCGGTAGATCGCCTGCGGCTGGAGCAGGTCGTCATGGTCGAGCAGCACCACAAACGGGGACGTGGCCAAGGCCAGCGCCCGGTTGCTGGCGTGTGATACGCCATGGTTGCTCTCGCCCAGGTGCAGCTTGATGCGCGGCTCTTGCGCGGCCAGCTCCTGCAGCATCTGGCGCACATGGGGCTTGGGCGATGCATCGTCGGCAATGCACAGCTCCCAGTGCGGTAGATCTGGGCGCGTACCGAGTCGACCATCGCGGTGAGCATGGCCGGGTCGGTGTTGTAGGTGGGCACCAGGATGGAGATGCTGACGGGCTGCTTTAACGCGGCAATCTCGGCGCGCAGCACGGGCAGCACTTCGCTAGAGAGGCGCTGCTGGTAGTCCTGCCAGGCATCGGTAGGGGCGACGGGCACCGTCGGTGCATCGGGATGGCCCAGCGACAGCAGCTGGTGCTTGAGCATCTGGCTGCCGCCCGTGCGCCAGGCGCGCCAGAGCCTGCGGCTGTTGCTGCCCAACTGGCGTGGATCGGCGGCCAGCAGGTAGAGGCTGCGGCTGAGCTGGCGCAGCTTGTGGGGCAGCTTGCGCAAGGTAGAGAGAGTGGATGACAAGGAATGGCTCTTTGTTTTTGTAGCGGTGGCTGCTTGATTTGCAAGCACTATTGGCCTATTTTATTTAATTAAGGGCCGGGCGCAGACCCGTCAGGTAATCGTGCCCGTAGCTCCAGGGCTGCAGGTACTGGGCTTTCAGATCGACCGCGGCAGCGGGGCAGGCAGCGGTGGCTGGCCGTCGACGTACTGGCGCTGGCGAATGTCCTGCAGCAGCGCCAGCCATTCGTCGGCCGAGGTGCTCCAGGGACGCAGCCAG
The DNA here is from genome assembly GCF_042647185.1 of Comamonas sp. JC664. Taxonomy (NCBI): domain Bacteria; kingdom Pseudomonadati; phylum Pseudomonadota; class Betaproteobacteria; order Burkholderiales; family Comamonadaceae; genus Comamonas; species Comamonas sp. JC664. The sequence goes on along the minus strand of NZ_JBHRUZ010000015.1, from coordinate 13,531 downwards.
GTCCAGGGGCGGCCTGCCAGTCGCTCGGGGAAGGCGCCGATATCGGGCGCGATCACGGCACACCGGCTTGCAGGCAAGCGCTCAAGGTGTAGCTATAGGTCTCGGGCCACAGCGCCGGGAACCAGACCACATCGGGCTGCAGGCGCGCCATCAGTGCGGGCAGGTCGCATCGTCATAGGGGCCGTGCACGGTCAGGCTGGCATGGGGCTGGGTGCGCATGCGGCGGTGCGGGTAGCCCAGCAGGTGCAGCTCGACCGGCGCCTGACTTTGGGCGGCGGCCAGCGCCACGGCTTCCATCACATCGCCCCCCTTGGCCAGGCTCACGCCGCCGAGGATAAAGACGCGCAGATGGGCATGGGGCGCCAGCGGCTGGCCCTTGGCACAGGCAGCAAGGCTGCATCGGGGATGTCATGGTGGGTGACATAGCGCACTGGCGCATCGGGGAAGTACTCGTGCATGCGCAGTGCCGCATCCTTGCTGGGTGCGAGCACATAGCGCGCCTGGTTCAGGAACAGGCGGTGGCGCATGCGCCAGGCATCGATGTACTCGCCGGTGGGCGCGGGTTCGGCGCCAGAGCATTGCGGGCACTGCGGCACCCCCAGCGCCGCATAGCGCGGGTTGTGGGTGGGCTCCATCAGGTTGATCTGCGGGCAGATCGCGTAGTAGTCGTGGGCGGTGAAGTCATAGCGCACGCCCAGCAGCTCGGCAGGCGCATCACTTCCAGGTTCAGCCCCATCAGGTGGTGGAAGTGGATATGGCTCACGCCCAGCTCGCGCAGCTGCGCCACCAGTGCGTCAGACTGCGTGGGCCAGTGGAACTCCTCGTCATAGCCTTCGGCCGCATCGAGCCACTGCAGGCGGATGTAGTTGTCTTCCAGCGGGGTCAGGGCCAGCGATACCGCGCGGTCGCGCAGGCTGTGGGCCAGCTCCTTGACATGGCGCAGGGTGCCGCCGCCGGCGTTGTGCAGCACCATCAGCACGCGCGGCAGCGGGTGCTGGCGCAGGCGTGCCTTGTCGATGGCATTGCGCGCGGCCTGGGCCGGGTTGGCCTTCAGATGCGCTTGCACCAGGCTGTCGTAAGCAGGGTGCAGTTGCAGCAGGGTCTGGTAGGCGGCCTGCTCGCGCGGCGTCTTGCTGTCGCCAAAGCTGACGCCGCCGGTGTGCAGCACCACGCTGTCCAGCGCCAGCAGATGGCGCCAGCCCAGGTCATGGGCGCGCATGCAGAAGTCGTTCTCTTCGCCGTAGCCCTTGCCGAAATGCGCCACATCAAACAGGCCGGTCTGCGCAAGGCAGTCGCGGCGGATGTACATGCAAAAGCCCACGCCGGTGGGCACCTCGACCGTCTGCCCGGCATTGGCGCTGGCGGCCAGGTGGTTCAGGCGCAGCAGATCGGCGTCGGCCGGCAGCGCATTCTTTTCGCAAAAGCGCGGGTAGCTGCAGATCGTCGCGTTGTTGGACAGCGGCGTGACGCTGCCCACATCGTGGCGCTGTAGGCCGCCGGTGCAGGCGGTCCAGCCATTCGTGCGACACCTCCGTGTCGCTGTTGAGCAGCAGCACATCATGGCTGGGGTTGAGCGCCATGCCTCGGTTGACGGTGGCGACAAACCCCAGGTTGCTGTCGTTTTCCAGCAGTCGCACGCGGCTGTCCTGCTGGGCCAGCTCGCGCAGCCAGGCGGTCAATTCCGGCTCGGGGCTGGCGTCATTGATCACCACCAGCTGGCTATTGGTTTGCGTGGCCGCTTGCAGCACCGACTGCAGGCAGCGTTGCGTATCGACCAGGCCCGGTAGACCGGACGATGATGTCGACCATGGGAGCGGGCTGGGCTGCTGCGAGCGGGCGCACAGGCTCGGGCCGGGATTCAGCGGGCGCAGCTTCATCGACAACAACGGCGAGCACTGCATCATCTTCCAGCTCTGCGATCACCTCCTGTGCATCGACTGCTTGCACTGCATCCTGCACAGGCTCGGGCACATGCACAACGGCCGGGGCGGGCGCAGGCCGGCCGCGCAGCCGCGCCTTGGCGCTGGCCAGTTTCTGGCCCACACGGTAGGTCCGAGGCTTCGATATTGCCCAGGTGGGTTTGCAGGTTGCCGATATGGGTCTGCTGGCCCTGGATATGTTCTTGCTGCTGGGCAATCGCGGCTTCCAGTTTTCTTTCTGCTGCTGCATATGGCCTGCAGCAGGCGCAGCTGGGTGTGGGCATCGGCCTGGGCCTGTTGGGCGCGCAGCACCTCGGTATCAGCGTGGCGGATGCGGCCTGCAGCTCCTGGGCGCTATCGGCCAGCGCAGCGTAGTCGGCCGACATCGGCCAGCCCAGGCTGACTTCGAGCACCGCACCTTCGGTCTGCAGGCAGTCCTGCAGCAGCGCCGGGGCAATCGGCAGGTGCAGGTGCGGTCATCGCCCGTCAGCAACAGCAGCGTGCTTCCCGGCGCGGTGGCGGGGGCCGGCTGCCAGCTGATCTGGCTGTGCGGCACCTGGGCCAGCGCTTCTGGCCGGTCCGCTTCCAGCGCCAGCGCAGCGCACCACTGGCGTCATAGAGGCGCATCGCATGCAGGTGCAAAAAGCCGGGGCGGTCGGCCGGGTCCCAGCGCAATGTGGGCTGGGCGCCTTCAAAGCGCGGCAGCGCAAAGCGAATGCTCTGCTGCAGGGCGCCAATCTGGCCCTTGGCAATCAGCTTGTGCGACTCGCTGAACTGGCCGGCATCGGCCCAGTACAGGTTGGTGGTGAAGCTGGCATGCGCCGTGTTGGACTCGCTCTCGATCGCCAGCAGCGCATGGGCCTGGGCTGCAGCGGCATCGCTGCTGGGCCGGACACTGCAGATGAACTGGTAGGCCAGCGCATCGGCTGGGCCAGCAGGTAGCGCATCACGGCGGGCGGCAGGCTGTCGGCGGTGGTCCGCGCAAATTCGGATTCGTCGAGCGGGCGGTCGATGGTCTCGAGCGACTGCACGCTCCACTGGCCCGCTTGCATCAGCCGCAGCAGCGACTGGCGGGTGAAAAAGCGCAGGTGGGTGGCGTCAAGCAGGCCTTCTTCGCGGTAGCGCAGCTCACCTTGCATCAGCTCCATCACCAGGCCGCAGTAGCCGGCGTTGGGGATCGAGACCAGGACTTCGCCGTTTTCTGCCAGCAGATCGCGGCAGTCTGCCAGCAGTTGCTCGGGCTGGCGCAGGTGTTCCAGGACATCGGCGCAGACGATATAGTCATACTGGCGCAGCGCAAAAGCTTCAGCCAGGTTGATCTGTTCCAGATCGGCCACAGCCAGATCGCGATAATACGGCCTGGCGAGCGCGGCCTCCTCAGCGCTGAACGTCACACCATCGAGGATGCAGGCCTTGTGTTCGTGCAGGTACTGGCCCAGCACGCCGGGGCCGCAGCCCAGATCGAGCACACGGGTGCCCGGCTGTATCTTGTTCGCCAGCACGGACAGCGAACTGCGCTGCTGGAGATCGATGTGGCGGGTGTAGACGTGGTGTTCGCGGGTCATGGATATGGGAATGGGTAGGAATTTTGCCGAGATAGGCCTGCAGATGCAGGTGAAAGATGAATGACTGACAAGCAAAATCGTGTGGCAATTCTATTGTCTACATTCAACGGCGAGCCGTTTCTGCCTGCGCAGCTCGATTCCCTGCTGGCGCAAAGCCATGCGGGTTGCGATATCTGGGTGCGCGATGATGGCTCCAGTGACCAGAGCCTGGCCATTGTCCGGCGCTATGCCAGCATCCATCCAAACATCCACATCCAGGCCGGCGAAAACCTGGTTTTGTAGCTAGTTTTTACGAATTATTGCAAAACGTGGGCGCTGGCTATGATTTCTATTTATTCTGCGACCAGGATGACGTCTGGCTGCCCGGCAAGGTGAGCGCGCGCTGGCGCTGCTGGAAGGCAAGCAGGGCGCGGCGCTCTACTGCTCGCGAACCCAGTATGTGGACCGCGATCTGCAGCCCATCGGCCCTTCGCCCGATTACGACCGCCGCTGCATTGGCTGGGCAATGCGCTGGTGCAGAATATTGCGACCGGTTGCACGATGGCGCTCAACCGCGCGGCGCGCGAGCGCCTGCTGGCGCAGCGCCCCTTTTGCCTGCGCATGACTGGTGGGCCTACCTGGTGGTATCGGCCTTTGGCCAGGTGGTGTTCGACAGCGAGAGCCACATCCTCTACCGCCAGCATGGCAGCAACACCATCGGCATGCAAAAGCAGGGCCTGGCCGGCCAATGGGCACGCGTGCAGCGCTTTTGGCGCCGGCTGCGCCAGGCGGGCCCCGGCTGGATCGACCAGCTGAGCGAGTTCGACCGGCTCCATGGCCCCAGCCTGGCCGATACCCAGCGCCGCCAGCTGCGCATGCTGATCCGCTCCCGCAGCAGCTGGACGACGGCGTTGCGCGCCTCGACCCAGCGCTATTACTGGCGCATGAGCAAGGTCGACACCTTGATATTGCGTGTGCTGCTGGCGCTGCGCCTGTACTGAGGTGCCGTTACAACTGGCGCGCTGGGCTGATTTCAGCACTGGCCGCTGATGGATAATGCCCGCTGATGTCCGCCAGCCCCACCTCCCCGCTCCTCCCATCGCCTTGTCCGTGGTCAGCCATGGCCATGGGCGATGGTGCAGCAGCTGCTCGATGCCTTGGCGCTGCACGGCGCGGGCGGCACCGGTGTCCGCCGCGTGGTGCTGACCCTGAACCTGCCCGAGCCCGCACCCTTGGCGCCCGCCGGCGGCTGGCCCTTTGTGCTGGAGCTGCGCCACAACAGCGTGCCGCAAGGCTTTTCAGCCAACCACAATGCGGCCTTGGCCGGCGCGACCGAGCCCTTGGTCTGCGTGCTGAACCCGGATGTGGATCTGACGGGCGGCAACCCCTTCCCCGCGCTGGTGCGCGCGCTGCAGCGCCAGGGTGTGGGCCTGGCCTACCCGATGCAGGTGGATGAAAACGGCCAGCTGCAGGACAGCGAGCGCGAGCTGCCCACCCCCTGTCCTTGCTGCGCCGCTATGCGGTCAAACGCCGCGAGACCCGGGCCGAATGGGTCAATGGCGCCATGTGGCTGCTGCCTACGCCCGTCTGGCAGGGCATTGGCGGGCTCAATACCGCGTACTTCATGTAACTGCGAGGATGTGGAGCTGTGCCTGCGCCTGCGCCTGGCGGGCTGGACCCTGGCGCGCGCCGCCTGCGTGGTGGGCCATGCTGGCCAACGCGCCAGCCACCGCCGGGCGCGCCATGCTTGTGGCATATTCGCAGCTTGCTGCGGCTGTGGACCTCGGCAGTTTTCTGGCGCGCCCGGGCCTTGCTCCGGCGTACCCCCACGGCAGCACTCACGATGATTGAATAATGATTTCCTGGCAGTGGTCGCTTTTCTCTGTACGCTCATTGGCGCGGGTTTCATCGTGCGCGCATGCGCGCCATGCCAAACGCTATGGCAAGGATTTGCCCCAGCGCTTCCATATGGGCAACATCCCCCGGCTGGGCGGTTTGGCGATGTTTGTCAGCCTGGTGCTGACGGTGGGCGTCGCCCGCCTGCAGAACTGGTGGGGCTACTACGGCAATGCGCTGCACTGGAACCAGTGGGTGCTGTATTTCTTCATGGCGATGCTGCCCGCCGTCGCCGGTGGTATTGCCGAAGACATGACCCAGCGCATGACGGTGCGCTACCGCCTGGTCCTCACTTTGCTGACCGGCTTGCTGGCCGTCTACCTGCTGGCATGACGTGCCGCGCATGGGCTTGGTCTGGCTCGATACGGTGCTGAGCGCCGCGCCCTGGCTGGGCATGGCGCTGGCCGTATTGGCCATTGCGGGCCTGCCCCATGCCTTCAACATCATCGATGGCTACAACGGCCTGGCCGGCATGGTGGCGGTCATCATCTGCGCGGCGCTCACCCATGTGGCGCTGCAGCTGGGTGACCGCGAGCTGGCAGCGATCCTGGTGATCACGGCCGCCGCCACCCTGGGCTTCATGTTCTGGAACTACCCATGGGCCAGCTGTTTGCCGGCGATGGCGGCGCCTATGTCTGGGGCATCGTGATCGCCTTTTGCAGCATCACCTTGGTGCAGCGCCACCCCATCGTATCGCCTGGTTCCCGATGCTGCTGCTCATCTATCCGGTCTGGGAGACCATGTTTTCCATCTACCGCAAGCTCGCGCGCGGCGACTCGCCGGGCATGGCGATGCGCTGCACCTGCACCAGCTGATCTACGCCGCATCGTGCGCAGCGTGCTCGATGAGAATGCGGCGCGCCGCATGCTGCGCCGCAATAACCGGACCGCGCCGTATTTGTGGGCGTTCACTTTGCTCACCGTGGTGCCGGCGGTCCTGTTCTGGCGCAACACCTATATCCTGATCGGTTTTTGTGCGCTGTTCTGTGTCTCCTATGTCGCTGCCTATCTGGTGATCGTGCGCTTCAAGCTACCGGCTGGATTCGCTGATCAGCAGCAGGCGGCACTTTGGGGCACAATGCGCGTTTTGCATCTTCTCCGCTGCTGTAAAGGCCTGCAACCATGACGACTCCTTCTCTCTCCATTGCCCCGCGCGACAAGGCTGAAATTCTGGCGCAGGCACTGCCCTACATCCGCAAGTTCCATGCAAGACCATGGTCATCAAGTACGGCGGCAACGCCATGACCGACCCCGAGCTGCAGGCCGACTTTGCCGAAGACGTGGTGCTGCTCAAGCTGGTGGGCATCAACCCTGTGGTGGTGCATGGCGGTGGCCCGCAGATCGAGAACGCCTTGAAGCGCCTGGCAAGGAAGGCAAGTTCGTGCAGGGCATGCGCGTGACCGACTCCGAAACCATGGAAGTGGTGGAGTGGGTGCTGGCCGGCGAAGTGCAGCAAGACATCGTGGGCCTGATCAACCAGGCCGGCGGCAAGGCCGTGGGCCTGACTGGCGTGATGGCGGCCTGATCCGCGCCCAAAAGCTCAAGTTGAAGGACAACAAGGATCCATCGTCGAGCACGATGTCGGCCAGGTCGGCGACATCCTGTCCATCGACCCGAGCGTGGTCAAGGCGCTGCAGGACGACGCCTTCATCCCCGTGTGAGCCGATTGGCTTCGGTGAGAACAACGAGAGCTACAACATCAATGCCGATGTGGTGGCCAGCAAGTTGGCCACCGTGCTGCAGGCCGAAAAGCTGATGCTGCTCACCAACATCCCTGGTGTGCTCGACAAGCAAGGCCAGCTGCTGACCGAATTGACCTCGCGCCAGATCGATGAACTGATCGAGGACGGCACCATCTCGGGTGGTATGCTGCCTAAATTGGCTGGCGCCATCGATGCCGCAAGAGCGGTGTCAATGCCGTGCATATTGTCGATGGCCGCGTGCCACACGCGATGCTGCTCGAAATTTTGACCGACACAGCCTACGGAACAATGATTCGTAGTTATTGATACATTTGATTGCGTAATTGATTTGTGCATCTAGCAATGCACATGATTTTTATCATTTTTCTGCAGTTCTTTTGCAGTAAGATGTTACAGAGGCCCAAGGTTGCGCTGGCAACCTGTGAGGCGAGTGCCTTACTTTTATCAATAAAAAATACCTGGCGGTGTTGGGAGACTGCGTCGGGTGCAGCCTCATATTCAACGCATGTCTGATCAAGAATCTTCTTTCGCCGCGACCTCGTCGATGCGCCGCTAGAAGCCGCTAACCCGGCACCTACCCGTAAACGTCCAAAACCCGGAGAGCGTCGAATCCAGATTCTGCAGACGCTGGCGGCCATGCTGGAGCAGCCAGGCGCAGACCGCATCACCACGGCGGCACTGCCGCGCAAATGTCGATCAGCGAGGCGGCCCTCTACCGCCACTTTGCCAGCAAAGGCCCAGATGTACGAAGCCTGATCGAGTTCATCGAGCAGTCCGTCTTACAGCCTGGCCGTGCAGATCACCGGCCGCGATGTGCCGACCCCGCCAAGACCGTGGAGCAGGGCATTGCCCAGGCCCACCGGGTCGTGGCCATGGTGCTGCAGTTTGGCGAGCGCAACCCCGGCATGGTGCGCGTGATGCTGGGCGATGCGCTGCAGTCCGAAAACCCCCGTCTGCAGCAGGCATGCAGCAGTTCTTCGAGCGCATCGAGACCACCTTGCGCCAGTGCCTGCGCGTGGTGCCCGGCGGCGATGCATCGGCTACGCCCACCGTGGATGCCAATGTGCGCTCCAGCGTGCTGATGTCCTTCCTGATCGGCCGCCTGCAGCGCTTTGCGCGTTCGGATTTCCGCCGCCTGCCCACCGAGCAGCTGGACGCCTGCCTGTCCTTGATGGCGCACTGACGCCAGCCAACCCCATCGCAAAGCTGCTGAGCCTGACAAGGCCAGCAGCTTTTTTCATGGGGGGCACGGCCGTTGCCGTGGTTTACCCTTGCTTTGCACACCAACGGTTGGCAGCACACTGGGTTTGTGCAAGAATCAAAAAAGAACGACCGTGCTATTTTTGATTTATGACCAAACCCCTTGCTTCCACCCCAGGCCCTGCCGAGATCGCCAAGCTGGCCAAAGGCGCCCAAACGCGTGCTGCGATTGTGGATGCCGCCCTGTCCCTGGCCGCGCAAGAGGGGCTCGATGGCCTGTCGCTGGGCATGGTGGCGCTGGCCATGGGCATGAGCAAGTCAGGGGTGTTTGCCCACTTTGGCTCACGTGAGGAGCTCCAGTGCTCGGTGGTGCGCGAATACCATGAGCGCTTTGAGCGCGAGATCTTTGTACCGGCGCTGCAGGTGCCCCGTGGGCTGGCCCGCTTGCTGCATATGGCCACCGGCTGGATGGGTAGCACCGCCCAGCCCAATGATGCCAGCCGCCTCTACGGCAGCCTCTACATCAGCGGCGCGGTGGAGTTTGATGACCGGCCCGGCGATGTGCGCGATGCGCTGTCCGAGTCGGTGCGCATCTGGATGGATGCGATGCGCCGCGCGATTGTGCAGTCCCAGACCGAAGGCCAGCTGCGCAGCGATGTCGCTCCCGACCAGGTGCTGTTCGAGCTGCACGGCATCATTTTGTCGCTGCACTATGAAACCCGCTTTCTCCATGGCCCGCAGGCGCTGCGCCATGCTGCCACCGCCTGCGCGGCATCTTGCTGCGCCATGCGGTGAACCCGAGCGCGAGGCCGCCTTGATCGATGCCGCGCTGGCCCCTTGCCTGGCAGCGCTGCCCGATGCGGCCGCGCCCGCCTCCGTTTCTGTTTTGACCTCGTAATTTTTCCAAAGGACTTTCCATGCCTCAGTACACCCCACCGCTGCGCGACATGCAGTTCCTCATGCAAGAAGTGTGGACCTGCCGGCCCGCTTTGCCCAATTGCGGCCTATGCCGAGGTGGACACCGGCACCATGGATGCGATTTTGGAAGAGGCCGGCAAGTTTGCGGTCGAGGTCGTGCAGCCACTCAACCTGCCTGGTGATGCCGAGGCTGCACGCGCAACCCGGCCGATTCGAGCGTGACCACGCCCAAGGGCTTCAAGGAGGCCTATGCCAAGTATGTGGAAGGCGGCTGGGCGGCCCTGTCGTGCGACAGCGCCTATGGCGGCCAGGGCCTGCCCTTTGTGCTGAACCAGTGCCTGTATGAGATGCTCAACAGCGCCAACCAGGCCTGGGCCATGTACCCGGCCTGTCGCACGGCGCCTATGAGGCACTCCATGTGTATGGCTCGGACGAGCAGAAAAAGCTTTACCTGCCCAAGCTCACCAGCGGTGAATGGACCGGCACCATGTGCCTGACCGAGCCCCATTGCGGCACCGACTTGGGGCTGCTGCGCACAAGGCAGAGCCCCAAGCCGATGGCAGCTACAAGATCACCGGCAACAAGATTTTCATCAGCGCCGGTGAGCACGACATGACCGACAACATCGTGCACTGGTGCTGGCCCGCCTGCCCGATGCGCCCAAGGGCAGCAAGGGCATCAGCCTGTTCCTGGTGCCCAAGTTCCTGGTCAATGCCGATGGCTCGCTGGGTGCGCGCAACCCCATCAGCTGCTCGGGCCTGGAGCACAAGATGGGCATCCATGGCAATGCCACCGCCCAGATCGCCATCGATGGCGCCGTGGGCAGCCTGGTTGGCCAGGCCAACAAGGGCCTGCAGGCCATGTTTGTGATGATGAATGCCGCACGCCTGGGCGTTGCAACCAGTCGCTGGGCCTGATGGCCGTGGCTTATGAAAATGCACTGGCCTACGCCAAGGACCGCGTGCAGATGCGCAGCCTGTCGGGCACCAAGGCCAAGGACCTGCCGGCCGACCCGATCATCGTGCACGCCGATGTGCGCCGCATGCTGCTGACCGCCAAGGCCTACAGCGAAGGCGGCCGCGCGATGATGGTCGCCACCTCGGCCCTGGTCGACGAAGAGTTGAACCACCCCGACGAAGCCGTGCGCAAGGCCCATGCCGCGCAGGTGGCCCTGCTCACCCCCATCCTCAAGGCCTTTTTGACCGACAAGGGTTTTGAGGTGACCGTGCTGTGCCAGCAGGTGTTTGGCGGCCATGGCTACATCCATGAGACCGGCATGGAGCAATTTGTGCGCGATGCGCGCCATCAACATGATCTACGAAGGCACCAATGGCATCCAGGCGCTGGATCTGTTGGGGCGCAAGGTGCTGGGGGACCAGGGCGCGGCGCTCAAGGCGCTGGGCAAGCTGGTGCAGGGTCTGGTCGAGGAAGAGGGCGTCAACGAGCGCATGGCCGACTTCATCAACCCGCTGGCGCAGCTGGCGGCCAGATGACCGGCATCACCACCGAGCTGGGCCTCAAGGCGCTGCAAAACCCTGACGAAGTGGGCGCTGCGGCGACCGACTACCTGTGTGTGATGGGCCACCTGGTGATGGGCTACTGGTGGGCGCGCATGGCCCAGACGCGCTGCGCGCACTGGCCGAAGGCGATGTGACGGGCAAGACCTTCTACGAAGCCAAGCTGCAGACGGCACGCCTTTACTTTGCGCGCCTGTTCTCCGAGGCGGGCTGCGCGTGCGCACCATGCGCACCGGCAGCAAGCTCTTGATGAACACCGACGCGGCGCTGGCTTGACAGCTGCAGTGCTGCCGAAAAACACCGAAGGAGACCCTGATGCAAACCTTGCTGAAACCTGTGCTGATGGTGGCTGGCAGCTTGGCGGTGGCACTGCCAGCGCTCGCGGCGGACATGTCGCCGGTGGGCCTGTGGCGCACCTTTGACGAGAAAAGCGGTGAACCCAAGTCCGAGGTGCGCATCAGCGACAGCGGCGGGGTGCTCAGCGGCAAGGTGGAAAAGCTGCTGCGCAAGGGTGCCGATCTGCAGGCCGTCTGTGACCGCTGCAGCGATGACCGCAAGGGGCAGCCGCTCGTCGGCCTGGAGATCATCCGCGGTGCCAAGCAGGCGCCGGGCAAGGCGGTCTGGGAAGACGGCAAGATCCTCGACCCGGAAAACGGCAGCAGCTACAGCCTCAAGCTCACACCTGCGGACAACGGCAACAAGCTCGATGTGCGCGGATCGATTGGCCCCTTTGGCCGCACGCAGACCTGACGCGCGTCGAATAGGTTTTGAATACAACGGCTTGTCAGCGAATCCCTATCAGGGCTGACAGCCATGAAATGTGGAGTAACCATGTCCCGATTTGTGGTGAAAAAAGTGGCGGTGCTCGGCGCCGGCGTGATGGGCGCGCAGATTGCGGCCACCTCGTCAATGTGCGCGTGCCGGTGGTGCTGTTTGACCTTCCTGCCAAGGAAGGCCCCAAAAGCGCGATTGCCCAGAAGGCCATTGCCAACCTGAAAAAGCTCAAGCCCTCGCCGCTGGGCGTGGCGGCTGAAGCGGATCTGATCACGCCCGCCAACTACGAAGAACACCTGGCGCAGCTCAAGGACTGCGACCTGGTGATCGAGGCGATTGCCGAGCGCATGGACTGGAAGCGTGATCTGTACCACCAGATTGCGCCGTTTGTCGCACCCCATGCGATCCTGGCTTCCAACACCTCGGGCTGTCGATCACTGCGTTGTCGGAAGCATTGCCAGAGCAGCTGCGCCACCGCTTCTGCGGCATCCACTTCTTCAACCCCCCGCGCTATATGCAGCTGGTGGAGCTGATCCCCACGGCAGCGACCGAGCCCCAGGTGCTGGACCAGCTCGAGAGCTTTGCTACCAGCCAGCTGGGCAAGGGCGTCATCCGCGCCAAGGACAACGCCCAACTTTGTTGCCAACCGCGTCGGCGTGGCGGGCATGCTGTCGACCATTGCCGAGGCCGAGCGCTTTGGTTCTCAGCTACGACGTGGTCGATGACCTGACTGGCAAGAAGCTGGGGCGTGCGAGCTCGGGCACCTTCCGCACCGCCGATGTGGTGGGCCTGGACACCTGGCCCATGTCCATAGCGACGATGCAGACCCAGCTGACGGCGCAGAGCGACTCGTTCTACGCCAGCTACACACCACGCCGGCGGTATTGACCCAGCTGATCGCCAACGGCGCGCTGGGCCAAAAGACCAAGGCGGGTTTTTACCGCAAGACCAAGATGGGCATCGAGCGCTTTGACTCCGCGCACCAGGCCTATGTGCCCTCGGGCGAAAAGGGCAACGACGTCTATACCCGCATGCTGAAAAAGCCGGCGGGCGAGCGCCTGCAGCTGCTGCGGGGCAGCGAGGGCGCGCAAGGCCAGTTCCTCTGGGCCATCTTGCGCAACAGCTTCCACTACGCCGCCGTGCACCTGAAAGACATTGCCGACAATGCCGCGATGTGGATCTGGCCATGCGCTGGGGCTTTGGCATGCAGCAAGGCCCGTTCGAGCTGTGGCAGGAAGCCGGCTGGCTGCAGGTGGCCAAGATGGTGCAGGAGGACATTGACGCTGGCAAGGCACTCAGCACCGAGCCGCTGCCGCAATGGGTGTTTGAAGGCCCGTGGCGGACGCCGGCGGTGTGCACACGGCGCAGGGCTCCTGGAGCGCTGCCGAGAACCGCTTTGTGCCGCGCCGCGATCTGCCGGTCTATGCGCGCCAGCTCTTTCCGAGCGCGTGCTGGGCGAGACGAGCGCGCCCGCGCAGGACTGGCGCACGGCAGGCCGCACCCTGGCCGAGAGCAAGGCCTCACGCAGTTGGACCCTCGATGACCAGGTGCTGGTCTTCAGCATCAAGACCAAGATGCATGCCATCAGCCCCGATGTGATGGAAGACCTGCAGGCCGCGCTGACGCTGGCCGAAAAGGATTTTGATGCGATGGTCGTCTGGTCGGGCGATGCACCGTTCAGCGTGGGCGCCGATCTGCAGGCGATGATGCCGGCCTTTGCACTGCAAGGCCCGATGGCCATCGATCAGATCGAGCAGGTGATGCAGCAGCTCTTCCTGTCGGTGCGCTATGCGCAGATCCCGGTGGTTGGCGCTGTGCATGGCATGGCGCTGGGCGGCGGCTGCGAGCTGCTGCTGCACTGCGCACGCCGCGTGGCGCATATGGAAAGCTATATCGGCCTGGTGGAGATGGGCGTGGCCTGGTGCCCGGCGCCGGCGGCCTCACCAATGTCGCCTACCAGCCGCGCGCCTGCGCAGTATTCCACCGGCACGGATCTGCTGCCCTTCCTGGCCAATGGCTTTAACCGCAGCCGCCAAGGCCACAGTCGGCACCAGCGCGCTG
>NZ_JBHRUZ010000014.1:0-21626 GCF_042647185.1 Comamonas sp. JC664 | reverse complement strand
CGACCGATCTGGTGGCCCGCGTGGTGGCGCAAAAGGTGTCGCAGGAGCTGGGCCAGTCGCTGGTGATCGACAACCGCCCCGGCGCGGGGCGGCACCATCGGCACCGCCGAGGCCGCCAAGGCCAGCGCCGACGGCTACACCCTGCTGTTCACCACCAGCAGCACCCATGCGATCTCGCCGCATCTGATGCCCAAGCTGGCCTACCGCGCGGACAAGGACTTCACCCCGATTGCCCATGTGGCCGATGCCGCCAGCGTGCTGCTGGGACCAACTCGCTGCCGGTCAAGACCGTGCAGGAGCTGATCAGCTATGCCAAGGCCAACCCCGGCAAGCTGAACTACGCCACCAGCGGCAATGGCACCATCGTGCACCTGAACACCGCTGCCTTTGCAGCCCAGGCGGCATCACCCCTGACCCATGTGCCCTACAAGGGCACGGCCCAGTCGATCAGCGATCTGGCCACCGGCCAGGTGCATCTGCTGTTTGACTCCATCCCCACGGCATGCCCCATGTGGCCAGCGGCCGCCTGCGTGCGCTGGCGGTGACCAGCGCCGAGCGCACCCAGCTCGCGCCCCAGCTGCCCACGGTGGCCGAATCGGGCCTGCCCGGCTATTCGTCGGTGACCTGGTTTGGCGTCTATGCGCCGGCAGGCCTCAAGCCCGAGCTGACCGCCAAGATCAATGCCGCCTTCAACAAGGCCATGCAAAATCCCGAGGTGGTGGCCAGCCTGGCCAAGCTGGGCGCCGATGTGGCCAAGCCTGGTACGCCTGCGCAGTTTGCGGATCTGGTCAAGGCCGACAGCGCCCGCTGGGCCAAGGTGATCCAGGACAACCACATCACGCTCGAATAAGCCTTGCCACCTCAAGACCGGGGCGGCGGTTGCTGCCCCGGCTGCCATCTCGTTTGCATTCAGAAAGACAAGACATGACCACCGTGAAAGACTGGGCCCAGCCCTATGCCTCGCAGCGCTCGCCCATCCTGGCCGTAATGTGGTGAGCACCTCGCAACCGCTGGCCGCGCAAGCGGGCCTGCGCATGCTGCAAGCGGGCGGCAATGCGGTGGATGCGGCGCTGGCCGCGGCGATGACCTTGACGGTGGTGGAGCCCACGGGTTGCGGCATTGGCAGCGATGCCTTCGCGATTGTCTGGGACGGCCAGGAGCTGCATGCCTGAACGCCTCGGCCGCGCGCCAGCGGGCTGGACGCCGGAGTACTTTGACAAGCTCGGCGGTATCCCTGAAAAAGGCTGGAATGCCGTCACCGTGCCCGGCGTGGTCTCGGGCTGGGTGGAGCTGTCCAGGCGCTTTGGCAAGCTGCCTTTTGCGCAGGTGGCACAACCGGCGATCGACTATGCGCGCCACGGCTTTGCGGTGTCGCCGACGATGCCAAGCTCTGGGCGCTGGGCCTGGCCAAGCTGGCGACCAGCCCGGTTTCAAGGAAATGCTTTGCGCCGGGCGGCCAGGCACCGCAGGCGGGCAGCTGGTTCCAAAGCGAGGCGCATGCCCGCACCCTGGAAGAGATTGCCGAGACCCTGGGCGAATCCTTTTACCGGGGTGCGCTGGCGCAAAAGATGGCGGCCCACAGCCAGGCCAACGGCGGCGTGATGACAGCCGAGGACCTGGCCGCCCACCGCTGCGACTGGGTGGGCACGGTGGCCCAGCCCTTTGGCGACTCGGTGGTGCATGAGATCCCGCCCAATGGCCAGGGCATTGCCGCGCTGATTGCGCTGGGCCTGCTCGATGCCATTGGCATTGGCGACCAGCCGCTGGACAGCGCCGAGACCGTGCACCTGCAGATCGAGGCAATGAAGCTGGCGCTGGCCGACCTGGCCCAGTACAACGCCGATATCGACCATATGCGCGTCCACCCCCAGCAAGACCTGCTGAACCCCGGCTACCTGGCAGAACGCGCCCAACTGATCGACCGCAGCAAGGCCAGCGTTGCCCGCTATGGCGCGCCCAAGCCGGGCGGCACCGTCTACCTGACGGCCTGCGACGAGAGCGGCATGATGGTGTCCTTCATCCAGTCCAACTACATGGGTTTTGGCTCGGGCGTGGTCGTGCCGGGCACGGGCATCAGCCTGCAAAACCGGGGGGCGGGCTTTAACCACCGAGGCGGGCCACGCCAACCAGGTGGCGCCGGGCAAGCGCCCCTCGCACACCATCATCCCCGCCTTTGCGATGCATGCCGATGGCTCGCCGCAGATGGCCTTTGGCGTGATGGGCGGCCCGATGCAAAGCCAGGGCCATGTGCAGATGGCTGTGCGCGTGCTGCGCTATGGCCAGAACCCGCAAGCCGCTGCAGACGCACCGCGCTGGCGCGTGACCGGTGGCAACCAGGTCTCCGTCGAGCTGGGCTTTGACCCACAGGTGATTGCCGCGCTGCGTGCGCTGGGCCATGAGGTGACCATCGAAGAAGGCCATGGCGTGTTCGCCTTTGGCGGTGCGCAGCTGATTGTGCGCGAGGGCGGGCACTATGCGGCCGGCTCCGATCCGCGCAAGGACGGCCAGGCGGTCGCCTACTGACGCGCAAGCGGAACCAACACACCCAGGGCGCCACCGAACAGGTTTCGGTGGCGCTTTTTTTCGTCTCTATGTGGCTGCGGGCATTAACGTGATTCGCGCACCGACAGCCAGGCGCTGAGCGCGCCGCCCAGCGCAATCGCGACCATGCCCAGCACCGCCCAGTGGTCGGGGATATGGCCGTACAGCAGCCAGCCTGAGAACACGGCAAAGGGATCTGGCTGTAGAGAAAGGGCGAGATCGTGGCCGGCTTGGCATGCTCATAGGCCTTGAGCAGCATCAGGTGGCCAATGGTGCTGCCCACACCCATGGCCAGCGCCGCCAGCCACAGGGCGTGGTGGTCGGCATCTGCCAGAACCAGGGCATGCTGGCGCTGGTCAGCACCAGCGCCAGCAAGCTGGTGTAGATCTGGGTGGTGACGGGGCGCTCTCTGCCTGCCATCTGGCTGCTGACGATCTGGTAGGCGGTGTTGGCTGCCAGCTGCAGCGCCGGCCAGATAAGTGCGCCGCCGCTGAAATTGGCGCTGCCCGGGCGGATGATGACCACCGTGCCCAGAAAGCCCATGGCCACCAGCACCCAGCGCAGCGGGCTGACGGGCTGCTTGAGCCAGAGCGCTGCCACCAGCGTCATCGCCAGTGGCGTCATCGCGACTACGGCCGTGAACTCAGCCAGCGGCAGGTAGCGCAGGCTCATCATTGCGCAGGCATTGCTGCTGCAAAACAGCGCAGCGCGCGCAATCTGAAAGCGCGGGTGCGTGGTGTGGAACACGCTGCGGCCATACTGGTAGACACCCCAGCCGACGGTGAACACCGATTGCAGCATGTAGCGCAGCCACAGCGCCATCAACAGCGGCAGCAGCGCGCCCGCGTATTTGGAGCCGGTATCGAGCAGGCAGAAACAGGCGCAGGCCAGCACCGTGAGCACAATGCCGGTCAAAGCCGAGCCTTCACCAGGGCGGCGCGGGGGCGGGGTGTGGGTTGTTTCGGGCAGGCGGGCGGCGCTGTCCGCGGCAAGGGCATGGGGGCTTATCAGGCCTTTGCCGGGTGGGGCAGAGGCAGTGGCAGGGGCTGTCGGGGGAGTCACGCGGGCAGGGGCACCATGCGGCGGCCGGTCTCCTGCGGAGTCGAAGGGCTGGCTTGGTGTGGCTCCATTGTAGAAAGCGGATGTCCGCTGGGGGCCCCGGCGTGGCGCTGTGGCTGCAGTTTTGCGCCCCACTGTCCGATCAGGGACAGTCCGGCGGCTGCTGGATCGTTCTGCGGGTTTGTACCCGCCTTGAACCGAGGGGAACAAAACAGCGTGTTACCATTCAAATGAGAACGATTCGCAAATGTGTCAGTTGTGTAAAGCCTCCGGCGCAGCAGCTTGGCAGGCATCAGGCGATATCTCCATTCCATCAACCGCTGGGGCTCAGCGTGCGGGCGCAAGAAAAACAGTAGCGATACGGTCTTGGGTCGGGTGCATGCAGGGGCTGCCGGCTTTCCAACCAAAGGATGTTCCATGTCGCGCTCCGCTCGCTCTACCGTCAACCGCCGCCAGTCGCTGCTGCAACTGGGTGCCTTGGTGACCCTGCCCTGGGCGGCAGGCGCCGCACTGGCGCAGCAGACCCTGACGGTGCAGCAAGCGGGCGGCCCGGTGCAGATCCCGGTCAAGCCCAAGACCATCCTGGTGTTTGACCTGGCCGCGCTCGACTGCCTGCGCGCACTGGGCGCCGAGGTCAAGGGCGTACCCGAAGTCGTGAAGTTCCCGCCGGTGCTGGAGCAATACGCCAGCAAGGACTACACCCGCATCGGCAGCCTGTTCGAGCCCAACTACGAGGTGGTCAAGGGCCTCAAGCCCGATGTGATCGTCGCCGGTGGCCGCTCGGCCGCCAAGGTGGCCGAGCTGGCCAAGATTGCGCCGACGTTGGACCTGACGGTGGACAACACCCAGCCGGTGGCCAGCGCTTTCAAGCATTTGAAGATCCTGGGCGAGATGGTCGGCAACGAAGCCCAGCCCAGACCTTGATGGCCGCGATGCAGGCCGATATCGACAAGCTCAAGGGCCTGACGGCCAACAAGGGCGCCGGCCTGATGGTGATGACCAATGGCGGCAAGCTCAGCGCCTATGGCCCGGGCTCGCGCTTTGGCATGCTGCACGATGTCTATGGCATTCCCGCCGCCAACAAGGACATCAAGGTGGCTGGCCATGGCCAGGCGATCTCGTTCGAGTTCATCCTCAAGACCAACCCGGACTGGCTGTTTGTGCTGGACCGCGATGCCGCCATTGGCCGCGAAGGCGCATCGGCCGCCAAGCTGCTGGACAACCCCCTGGTCAACGCCACCAAGGCGGCCAAGAAAAAGCAGATCGTCTACCTGAACTCGGCCAACTGGTACCTGCTGGGCAATGCCAGCCCCGGCTCGTTGCATGACGATGTGACGCAGCTGATCAACGCGTTCTCCAAGGCCTGATTGGCGTGCTGAGCCAGCCCCCGTTGCGAGCCACAGCATGACGACCTTGACCGACCAAGCGCCACGCGGCGGGCGCAGCCCTGCGCTGCGTGCGCTGGCCTTTGCACTGCCGCCGTCGCGGCTCTGGCCTTGCTGGCCTTTGTCAGCCTGCTGGTGGGCGTCAGCGATGTGTCGGTGACGACCTTGCTGCGCCTGTTCTCCCACAACGACGATGACCTGGCCACCCAGGTGCTGGTGGCCAGCCGCGTGCCCCGCACGCTGGCACTGCTGCTGGCCGCAGCGCGATGGCGGTGGCCGGCCTGCTGATGCAGATGCTGGCGCGCAACCACTATGTCGAGCCTACGACCATGGGCACGGCCGAATCGGCCGGTATGGGCATGCTGATCGGCATCCTGTGGTGGCCCGATATGCCGGTGTTCGGCAAGATGGGTCTGGCGGCGGTGTTTGCACTGGCGGGTACGGCCTGTTCCTGGCGGTGCTCAGCCGCATACGGCTGCGCTCGGCGCTGATCGTGCCGTTGGTGGGCCTCGTGCTGTCGGGCGTGATCGAATCGGCCACCACTTTTATCGCCTACCGCTTTGACCTGATGCAGGCGGCGCGCTCCTGGATGACGGCTGATTTCTCGGCCATTGTGCAGGGCCGCTACGAGATGCTCTGGCTGTCGCTGGGCATCACGGCGCTGGCGATGCTGGCGGCAGACCGCTTCACGGTGGCCGGCATGGGGCAGGACTTCGCCACCAACCTTGGGCTCAACTACAAGCGCCTGGTGGCCCAGGGCGTGTTGGTGGTGGCGGTTGTCACCGCGTCGGTGATCGTCACTGTCGGCATCATTCCCTTTGTCGGCCTGATCGTGCCCAACCTGGTGCGCCTGGTGGTGGGCGACAACGTGCGCAAATCCGTGCTCTGGGTCGCCTGGGCGGGGGCCTTGATGGCGCTGGCCTGCGACCTGATCGGGCGCGTGGTCATCGCCCCGTACGAGATACCGATCGGCACCGTGATGGGGGTGCTGGGCAGTGCGATGTTCCTGGCGCTGCTGCTGTCGCGCCGCAAGCGCATGGGAGGCTGAGATGAACAGCTTGTCTACCTCGCCTGCCGTGGCGGCACCTGCATCTGTCTCGTGGCTGGGCACGCCGGCGCGGCGTCTGTGGCTGCTGCTGGCCTTGGCGCTGCTCGCCAGCCTGTACTTCATGACCAGCCAGGTGCAGGCCGAGTGGAGCTTTGTGCTGCCCCTGCGCGGCAAGAAGCTGGCAACCATGTGGACGGTGGCCTTTGCCATCGGCGTCTCCACCGTGCTGTTCCAGACGGTGACCAACAACCGCATCCTGACGCCGGCGGTGATGGGCTTTGACGCGCTGTTCCAGCTGATCCAGTCGGTGCTGGCCTTTACGTTGGGCGCAGCGGCCATGCAGATTCCGGAGCTCTCGCGCTTTGGCATGAATGTGGGGCTGATGGTGCTGCTGTCGACGAGCCTGTTTGTCTGGCTGTTCCGGGGCCAGGCCAGCAACCTGCATTTGCTGCTGCTGGTGGGCATTGTCGCGGGTATCTTTTTTCGCAGCCTCAACAACTTTGTCTGGCGCGTGATGGACCCCAATGAGTTCACCGTGCTGCAAGACCGCTTGTTTGCGAACTTCAACACGGTCTCGCTTCCCTTGCTGCTGCTGTCGCTGCGGCGATTGCACTGGTGGGCATCTGGGTCTGGCGCCAGCGCCACATGCTCGACGTGCTGGCGCTGGGGCGCGAGGTGGCCGTCAACCTGGGCGTGAACTACCAGCGCGCGGTGATGGGCGTCTTGGTAGTGGTGGCCATTTTGGTGTCCATCTCGACCGCGCTGGTCGGGCCGGTGACCTTTTTTGGCCTGCTGGTGAGCAACATGGCCTACCAGCTGATGCACAGCCACCAGCACCGCTACACCTTGGCCGGCTCGGTGCTGCTGGGCGGCTTGTTGCTGGTGGGCGGGCAGATGGTGCTCGAGCGCCTGTTTGGCTTCAACACCTCGCTGTCCATCGTGGTGGAGTTCCTGGGCGGACTGACCTTTATCTATCTTTTAGTGCGCAAGGCCAAGAGCTGAGCGCAGCGACCAGCCATGATTGAAACCGACAAGCTGCGCAAGACCCATGGCACCACGACGGTGCTGCATGACCTGAGCCTGCGCATTCCCCAAGGGCGGCTGACGGCCATCATCGGGCCCAATGGCGCGGGCAAATCGACGGCACTGTCGCTCATCAGCCGGCTGATGCCGATGACCTCGGGCACGGTGCGCATCGAGGGCCAAGACATCACGACCACCGCCAGCGATGCGCTGGCGCGGGTGATGGCGATCTTGCGCCAGGACAACCAAAGCGCGCTGCGCCTGACGGTGCGTGACCTGGTGGCCTTTGGCCGCTTTCCGCATTCCAAGGGCCGGCTGACCGAAGAGGACCGCGTGCATGTGGATGCGGCGCTGAACTACTTGAAGCTCCAGCCGCTGGCAGAGCGCTTTCTCGACGAGCTCTCGGGGGGCCAGCGCCAGCGCGCCTATATCGCCATGGTGCTGTGCCAGAACACGCGCTACATTCTGTTTGACGAGCCGCTCAACAACCTGGACATGGCCCATGCCGTGGGCATGATGAAGCTGCTGCGCCAGGCGGTGCAGGATGCCGGTAAGACCGTGGTGGTCGTGCTGCACGACATCAACTTTGCCGCCAGCTATGCCGACCACATCATCGCGATGAAGGGCGGTGCGCTGTACTGCGAAGGCCCGCCCGAGCTGGTCGTGCGCGACGAAGTGCTCAGCGACCTCTATGAAATCCCCGTGCAGGTGCATGAGGTGGGTGGCCGGCGCTTTTGCGACTATTTCTGAATTGCGCCTTGGTTTGGTAGATTGGCGGCGGCGCATGCCACCTTGCAACGGCAACCACAGAAGGCACCTGCGATGGCAAAAGATATTCTGGTCAAGGACAAGAAGCGACTGAGCCTGCACACCTGGAGCGTGGAGGAGGGCTTCTCGACCATTGGCCGCGACCCCGGCAGCCGCTTTATGCTGGACCACCCCAGTGTGAGCCGCAGTCACGGCGCGTTTTTTCTGCGCGAACGCGCCGGCGTGCTGACCATCGAGGACCATGGCAGTACCAACGGCACCTTGGTCAACGGCGTGCCGGTCAAACGCAAGATTCTCTTCGCCGGCGATGTGGTGCAGATCGGCGATTTCCAGCTCTATATCCTGCAGGGATCGGCCGCGCAGGGGCAGCCCGGGCCTGCGCTGGGCAGTGGCCGGGCTTGAGTCGGCCTGGGCCCGGCTGGAGCCTGGCCGTGGGCGTCAGAACGCAGCAGGCGGCTGCTCGGTGGCCGCGTCGGCCGCGGCCGGCTCCTTTTGGCGCTGCAGCAGCATCGAGTCACCATAGCTGAAGAAGCGGTACTGCTGCGCAATCGCGTGCTGTACAGGCCCATGATGTGCTCGTAGCCGGCAAAGGCGCTGACCAGCATCATCAGGCTGCTCTTGGGCAGGTGGAAGTTGGTGACCAGCATGTCGACCACGCGGAACGGGAAGCCGGGCGTGATGAAGATATTGGTGTCGTCCGAGAGCTGGCCGGTGCGGGCCCAGGACTCCAGGGTGCGCACCGTGGTGGTGCCTACCGCGATGACCCGGCCACCGCGCAGGCGGCAACGCTCCAGCGCCGCCAGGGTGGGCAGTGGAATGTTGTACCACTCGCTGTGCATCTGGTGGTCTTTGAGGTTCTCGGTCTTGACCGGCTGGAAAGTGCCTGCGCCCACATGCAAGGTGACGCTGGCGCGCTCCACGCCCTTGGCCTCCAGGGCAGCCAGCACCTTCTCGTCAAAGTGCAGCGCGGCGGTGGGGCGGCCACGGCGCCGGGGTTCTTGGCAAACACGGTCTGGTAGCGCTGCTCGTCCTCGGCCTGGTTGGGATCCTGGCCGGTCTGCTGCTCGCGCTCTATATAAGGGGGCAGGGGGATGTGGCCGTGCTGCTGCATCAGCTCCCAGGGCGATTCGCCGTTGGGGCCGCTCAGGCGCAGGCGAAACAGTGCGCCCATCTCGTTGGGCCAGCGGCCCAGCAAGGTGGCGTCAAAGCCGCCGGCCTTCTTGCCGCCCATCATGTGCAGCACGCCGCCCACGGCCGGCTTTTTGCTGACCTTCATGTGCGCGACGACTTCGTTGTCCTGCAGCACGCGCTCGATCAGCAGCTCGATCTTGCCGCCGCTGGACTTCTCGCCAAAGATGCGCGCCTTGATCACCTCGGTGTCGTTGAAGACCAACAGATCACCGGCCTGCAGCAGATTGGGCAGCTCGTGGAAGCGGCGGTCCACCAGGCCGGGCTCGCGCGCATCCAGCAGGCGGGAGCCGCTGCGCTCGGCAGCCGGGTGTTGGGCAATCAGTGCTTCGGGTAGCTCGAAATCGAAATCGCTCAGTTGAAAAGTGCGGCGGACACCGAGAAGGCAGTCATCGTTGGCTCATGCAGGCGGAACACACCCGCAGCTCACAGGGATCAAAACAAGGGGGCGATTGTGCCACTGTGGCAGAGGCGCAGCAGGCTGCGCGGGCTTGGGGCCGTTGGTGGTGGCCTCCTACGTGGCTGGGCGATGCGCTTGCTATAGTGGCCCGATGCAACGTCTTTGCCACTTGATGACCTTAGCGCTGGTCTGGGTTCTGGGCATCCTCGCGGCACCGGCTGCCGGGCCGCGCAGGAGGAGAGCCTGCGCGTGGGCTCCAAGCGTTTTACCGAATCCTATGTGCTGGCCGAGATCATGGCCCAGCAGGCCCAGGCCGCTGGCGTCCAGACCCAGGTACGCCAGGGCCTGGGCAATACTGCCATCGTCTACGAGGCGCTGCGCTCCGGCCAGATCGATGTCTATGCCGAGTACAGCGGCACCATTGCGCTGGAGATTGCCAAGCATGCAAGGGTAGCGACCTGGCGTCGCTGAACGAAGCGCTGGCGCCGCTGGGCCTGGCGGTGGGTGTGCCCTTGGGCTTTAACGACGGCAATGCGCTGGCGATGCGCCGCAAGCAGGCCGAGGAGCTGGGCATCCGAAGCTTGAGCGACCTGGCGCGCCACAGTCAGCTGCGCTATGGCCTGTCCAACGAATTCATTGGCCGGGTGACGGCTGGCCGGGCCTGGCCCAGCGCTACCGCCTGCAGGCCAAGCCCCAGGGGCTGGACCATGGCCTCGCTTATGAGGCCATCACGCAGCAGCACATCGATGTGATGGATATCTACACCACCGATGCCAAGATCGACCATTTGGGCCTCTTGGTGCTGGAGGACGACCTGGCGTACTTTCCGCGCTATGACGCGCTGCTGCTCTACCGCCAGGAGCTGCCCCAGCAAAAGCCGGTGGCCTGGGCCGCGCTGCAAAAAGCTGCAGGGCCGGATCAGCGAAGAGGCGATGATCGGCATGAATGCCCAGGCGGAGCTGCAGGGCCAGGGCTTCGCCGAGATTGCCAAGCAGTTTCTGGCAGGTGGGGCGCCGCAAGCGGCTGGCGCTACCTCGGCCGATGCCAAAGCCGCTGGCCAGCCCAGTTTTGCTGCGCGGCTGTGGACGCGTCTGGTGGCCCCCGATCTGTGGCGGTTGACGGCGCAGCATCTGGCGCTGGTGCTCATTTCGGTAGGGTGGCGGCGCTGATGGCGGTGCCCGCCGGCATTGTGCTGTTTCCGCATGCACGCTCGCGCGCGTTGGCGCTGGGCGCGGCTGGGGTGCTGCAGACAATTCCGTCGCTGGCGCTGCTGGCGGTGTTGATTGCCTGGTTTGGCGTGATCGGGCGGCTGCCGGCGCTGGTGGCACTGACGGCTTATTCGATCTTGCCGATTTTGAGCAACACCTGCGCGGGCTTGGCGGAGGTATCGCCGGGTTTGCGCAGCGCGGGCTCGGCCCTGGGCATGACACGGCCGCAGCGCATGCGCTGGGTGGAGCTGCCGATTGCAATGCCCACGGTGGTGGCGGGTATCCGCACCGCCTGCGCGATCGGCATTGGCACGGCCACGATTGCGGCTTTCATTGGCGCCGGCGGCCTGGGCGAGCGCATTGTGACCGGTCTGGCCTTGAACGACAGCGCGTTGATGATGGCTGGCGCCTTGCCCGCTGCGGCGCTGGCGCTGCTGTCTGAGCTGGTGTTCGAGCTCTGGGAGCGCTATCTGCGGCGCCGTCGCGTGCGGCGCTGATGCTGCGGGCGGCCTGCAGAGGCACTGTCTTTTTAACCAGTCGTGCGGCAAAGCATGCCAGAATGCAGCATTGCTGAAACTGCCTCCATGTCCGCTGCCACGCCCGCCAAACTCCGCTGATGATGCCGCGCCCGCCAAGGGGCGTAAGCCTGGCCGGCCGCGCAAGGTAACGGGCGCGACGCCTGAGGTGGCGCCTGCAGCCAGCGCCGCCAAGAGTCCTGCCAAGAACCCGGCCCAGCAAGCGCTGACCAAGTTGGGGCTGACGCGCGACATCGATCTGGCCCTGCACCTGCCGCTGCGCTACGAGGACGAGACGCGCATCATTGCGCTGCGCAATGCGCGTGACGGCGAGGTCGCGCAGATCGAGGCGACGGTGGTGTCGGCCGATGTGCAGCTGCGCCCGCGCAGGCAGTTGGTGGTTCGGGTGGAGGACGCCCATGGCGACCCCTGCGAACTGCGCTTTTTCAGCTTCTACCCCTCGCACCAAAAGACCATGGCCGTGGGCAATACCTTGCGCATCCGTGGCGAGGTCAAGGGGGGCTTTTGGGGCCGGCAAATGCTGCATCCGGCCTTTCGCCTGGCCGGTGGCGAGCTGCCTCAGTCGCTGACGCCCGTCTATCCCACCACGGCAGGCTGCCCCAGCCCTATCTGCGCCGCGCGGTGATCAGCGGCGTGCAGCGCGCCGACCTGAGCGAGACCCTGCCGCCCGGTGTGGACCTGCCCTACGCCCGCTACCAGGGTGAGGGCGGCCTGGGCCGGGCCTACACCTTGCGCGAGGCGCTACAGTTTTTGCACCACCCCACGCCCGATGTGGCGCTGGCAACGCTGGAGGACCATGCCACCCGGCCTGGCAGCGCCTCAAGGCCGAAGAGCTGCTGGCCCAGCAGCTGTCGCAGCTGACGGCCAAGCGCGAGCGCGACCGCCTGCGCGCACCGGCGCTGGCGGCGCAGCGCATGGCTGATGGCAGCCTGAACCTGCATGAGCAGTTTCTGGCCGTGCTGCCCTTTGCGCTGACCGGGGCGCAGCGCCGGGTCTGCGAGGAAATCGCCCGCGACCTGGGGTGCAACATACCGATGCACCGCTTGCTGCAAGGCGATGTGGGCTCGGGCAAGACCATTGTGGCGGCGCTGTCGGCGGTGATCGCCATCGATGCGGGCTGGCAGTGCGCGCTGATGGCGCCCACCGAAATCCTGGCCGAGCAGCATTTTGCCAAGCTGGTGGGCTGGCTCGAGCCCCTGCTCGCGCCGCGCGGCCTCAAGGTGGCCTGGCTGGCCGGTGCGCAAAAGAAAAAACAGCGCACCGAGATGCTGGCCCTGGTCGAGAGCGGCGAGGCCGCGCTGGTGGTGGGCACGCATGCCGTCATCCAGGACCAGGTGCAGTTCCAAAAGCTGGGGCTGGCCGTCATCGACGAGCAGCACCGCTTTGGTGTGGCCCAGCGCCTGGCGCTGCGGCAAAAGCTGCTGTCCACCGGCATGGAGCCGCATATGCTGATGATGAGCGCCACGCCCATCCCGCGCACCTTGGCGATGAGCTATTACGCCGACCTGGATGTCTCCACCATCGATGAGCTGCCCCGGGCCGCACGCCGGTGGTCACCAAGCTGATCAGCGACAGCCGGCGCGATGAGGTGGTCTCGCGCATTGCCGACCAGATTGCCCAGGGGCGCCAGGTCTACTGGTCTGCCCCTTGATCGAGGAGAGCGAGGCGCTGGACCTGTCCAATGCCACTGCGACCCATACCGACCTGAGCGAGGCGCTGCCCGGGGTCATGGTGGGTCTGTTGCATTCGCGCATGCCGACCGCCGAGAAAAAAGCCGTCATGGCTTTGTTCAGCGAAGGCGTGATGGGCGTGCTGGTATCCACCACGGTGATTGAGGTGGGCGTCGATGTGCCCAATGCCAGCCTGATGGTGATCGAACATGCCGAGCGTTTTGGCCTGAGCCAGCTGCACCAGCTGCGCGGGCGGGTGGGGCGAGGCGCTGCCGCATCGGCCTGTGTGCTGCTGTACGCGGTGGGGGACAACGGCAAACTGGGCGAAACGGCCAAAGAGCGCCTGCGGGCGATGGCCGAAACCTCGGATGGTTTCGAGATTGCCCGGCGCGATCTGGAAATCCGGGGGCCGGGCGAGTTTCTGGGCGCACGCCAGTCAGGCGCCCCGTTGCTGCGTTTTGCCGATCTGGAGGCCGACAAGCATTTGTTGAATGGGCGCGGGAGCTGGCGCCGCATATGCTGGACCGCTGGCCGGATCTGGCGGCCAGCCATGTGCTGCGCTGGTTAGGCGGCAGGCCGAGTACCTCAAAGCTTGAAAACGGGTACATAGCTACCAGTTACGCTGCATGGCAGCATTGCAAACAAGATTCAAAAGTTGCAAAAAAACGACGAAATTTAGGTAAATATTGATTGATTCGTGCTATGAGTGCTGCGCAAAATGATGATGGTGTTGCGTGAATAGAGGATGTTAAACGTATCCTGTAACTGGATTTATGGCGTATCTCGGCGTCAAAAACCGCAAATATGTCTTATGAAACAGGGAGGTAGCGAAGCAAGTAGGTGCATGACTATGTAGCATTATGTAAATGCCGGCATCCATATTTACCTACGTGAGCGGTGAGCAAGCGCTTGCATTTGACGCATAATAGATTAATGCTATTTTGTTGTCGCTCATTGGTACCCATGGTGCTCTGGAAAAGAGTACAACTCATAGCTTGCGGTTCTGATGAAACACAGTGTGGCACTTTGTCCTCTTGGCGCTCTAGCCAGGCGGTGCACAGGCCATGCACAATACGCGATTCGCACTAAAAACTGAACATGACACTTACAGAGCTCAAATATATTGTTGCTGTCGCCCGTGAAAGGCATTTCGGCCGCGCCGCTGATGCCTGCTACGTGTCGCAACCTACCTTGTCTGTCGCCATCAAAAAGCTGGAGGAAGAACTCGAGGTCAAGCTGTTTGAACGCAGTGCCTCGGAAGTGTCGGTCACCAGTCTGGGTGACCAGATCGTGCGCCAGGCGCAAATCGTGCTGGACCAGGCTGCCGCGATCAAGGAAATTGCCAAGCGCGGCAAGGACCCGCTCGCCGGTGTGCTGACCCTGGGTGTGATCTATACCATCGGCCCCTATCTGCTGCCCGAGCTGGTGCGCCAGTCGATCGAGCGCACGCCGCAGATGCCGTTGATGATCAACGAGAACATGACCGCCAAGCTGCTGGAAATGCTGCGTACCGGTGAGATCGACTGCGCCATCGTGGCCGAGCCCTTCCCCGATACCGGTCTGGCCATGGCACCGCTGTATGACGAGCCCTTCTTTGCGGCCGTGCCCAGCGTGCACCCGCTGGCTACGCGTGACAGCATCTCGGCCAGTGAGCTGAAGAACGAAACCATGCTGCTGTTGGGCGCTGGTCACTGCTTCCGTGACCATGTGCTCGAAGTCTGCCCCGAGTTCGCGCGCTACTCCAGCAACACCGAAGGCATCCGCCGCACCTTTGAAGGCTCGTCGCTCGAGACCATCAAGCACATGGTGGCTGCCGGCATGGGTGTGACCTTGGTGCCGCGTCTGTCGGTGCCCAAGGATGCGCTGGAAAAGGGTGTGCGCCGCCGCAAATCGGACGAGACCCATATCCGCTACATTCCGCTGACCGACGAGATCAACGACGAAGCACCCAAGCGCCGCGTAGTGCTGGTGTGGCGCCGCAGCTTCACCCGCTACGAAGCCATTGCCGCGCTGCGCAATGCGATCTTTGCCTGCAACCTGCCAGGCGTGACCATGCTGCAAGCCTAAACCGCGCTGCACGGTTTCTTTTGGACCCCATGCAT
Organism: Comamonas sp. JC664; assembly: GCF_042647185.1. NCBI lineage: Bacteria > Pseudomonadati > Pseudomonadota > Betaproteobacteria > Burkholderiales > Comamonadaceae > Comamonas > Comamonas sp. JC664. The sequence goes on along the minus strand of NZ_JBHRUZ010000014.1, from coordinate 6,698 downwards.
GGCATGCCTGCATGGGGTTTTGTATTTTCTGGGGTGTTTTGAACGTGTTGTCTGTGTTGTTGCCGCTTCGGTGGCTATCGTTGTTGGCGGCTGGCCGAGGCCTGTGTCGCCAGGGGCTGTGCTTGGTCGCGCTGGGGCTTTTCGGTGCTGAGCATGCGGTGGCCCAGAGCCGGGAGCTGGCTGGGGGATCGCGCATCTTCTTTCAGGCCTTGGCCATGCTGGATGCCTGGATGCCGGTGCTGCTCGCCGCCTGGTTGCTGGCAGGGGCGCTGGTTTGGCGCTGGCTGCCGCGCAGGCAGGCCGCCGTGCTGTATGCCGCCAAGCGGCCAGTGGCGATGCCGCTGGGCGTGGCAGCGGGCTGCCTGCTGGTGTTTGCGATGCTCGCCTGGGTGGTGGTCTACCCGGAGCATGCCGGCCATGCCCGTTTGATGGCGGCCGATGCGGGGGCCCAGCAATGGGCGCAAGACCATGTCTCGGCGCCCATGCGGGAGCTGCTGCATGTGCTGACCGCTGCGGGCGATGTGCGCTGGCTGGCGGTCATGGTGCTGCTGGTGGCGGGCTGGTTGGCGCTGGGCGCGCAGTGGCAGGCCTTGTGGGCCTGGGTGTTTTTCATCGGCCTCAATGGCCTGGCGGTGCGCCTGCTGAAAAACCTGCTGGACCGCGCCCGCCCCGAGGTGCTCCATGAGATGCTGACATCGGGCGCCAGTTTTCCCAGTGGCCACACCTCGGGCGCTGTGGTGGTCTATGGCCTGCTATGGCTGGCGCTGCGCGGCCGCCTCTCGCCGACGGCGAGCCGGGCCTTGGCCTGGGGCTGCGCTCTGCTGGTCGCCACTATTGCGCTCAGCCGCATCCTGCTGCAGGCGCACTTTGCCAGCGATGTGCTCGCTGGCGCGCTGCTGGGCCTGGCCTGGTGCGCGCTGGCGGCCCTGGTGCTGGGGCGGGGCGAGCGCCAAAATTGACAAGACAGGGCACAGGGTAGACCTGTGACGCTATGCTTGCCCCCTATGTCTGCTGCTGCCCATCCCTCCACCTCGCTGTCTGAGCGCTTTGCGCTGTACCTGGATCTGATCCGCTTCAACCGCCCTGCCGGCTGGCTGGTGCTGGTCTGGCCCACCTTGGTGGCGCTGTGGGCCGCGTCGGGAGGCTTTCGGGCTGGCATCTGGTGCTGGTGTTTGTGCTGGGCACTTTTCTGATGCGCAGCGCCGGCTGCTGCATCAATGACATTGCCGACCGCAAGTTCGACCGCCATGTCAAACGCACGGCGCAGCGCCCCATTACCACCGGCAAGATTTCGGTGTTCGAGGCGGCGATGGTCGGCCTGGTGTTGACCCTGCTGTCGCTCGCGTTGGTGTTGACCACGCGCTGGGAAGCGGTGGCCTGGTCGGTGCCTGCGGTGCTGTTCACCATCCTCTACCCCTTTACCAAGCGTTTTTTTTGCCATGCCCCAGGCTTTCTTGGGCATTGCCTTCAACTTTGGCGTGCTGATTGCGTTTGCCGCTGTGCAAGGCCAGGTGCCGTTGATGGCCTGGCTCATGTGGCTGGCCAATATGTGCATGGTGCTGGCCTATGACACCGAGTACGCGATGGTCGACCGCGACGACGATCTGAAAATTGGCATGAAGACCTCGCCATCACCTTGGGCCGTTTTGATGTCGCCGCCATCATGGCTTTCTTTGTGGTCTGCCTGGGCCTGACGGTGCTGGCGCTGGCACCCTTGCAGCTGGCCTGCCCTGGTGGCTGGGCGTGGCTGTAGCCGCCGCGCAGATGCTGTGGCACTACAGCCTGATCCGCCAGCGCACGCGCGAAGGCTGTTTTACCGCCTTCAGCAAAAGCCACTGGATCGGTGTGAGCCTGTTTGCTGGCGTGGCGCTTGCCTTTGCACTGTGACCTGGTTGTGACCGGGTGGTGACAAGGGCGGCGATGACGGTTTTTGGGAACGCTTACAGTTTCTGACACGGAGCTTTCATCGCCAGCGGCGACAAAGAGAGGTTGTTTGCCACTTCCTCCTTAGCTGCCATGTTTGCTCTTCGCTCCATTTCCTCTGCATGCCGCGCCAGCGTGCGTGCATCCCAAGGCCTGTCGCTGGCCGCTGCCTTGCTGCTGGCTGCCAGTGTGCTGCCCGCTTCTGCCCAGACCACGCTTGCCGCTGGCGAAGTGGCGGTGGTCGGTTTTGCGTCGGATACGCCCGATGCCGTCAGCCTGGTGCTGCTGCGCACACATCGAAGCGGGCACCGAGATCCGTGTGACCGACAACGGCTGGACCAATGCCGGCGCGTTTCGCAGCGGCGAGGGTGTGCTGGTGTGGCAAGCGACGGAGGACTGCCTGCGGGCACCATCGTCAAGAATCGGCGCCGCAGATACCAAGACCCCCACGGCCAACTACGGTAGCGTTACCGCCACGGGCAGCTTCAACTGGCCGCTGGTGGTGACAGCGTGCTGGTCTACCAGGGCTCTGAGGCCACCCCACGGTTCCTGTATGCGCTCAACAATGTGACCGCTGGCACCTGGGACAGCAACGCCAGCAACTCCAATACCTCGGCCTTGCCACCTGGCTTGGTCAATGGCGGCACGGCCATTGCGCTGGTCAAGCAAAACAATTTTGCGTATGACGGCGCCAAGGGCGTCACCGAAGGCACGGCCGCAGAGCTGCTGTCGGCCATCAGCACCGCTGCCAACTGGACGGGCAACGGCACGGCGCCCACGGCGATGACCGTGGTGGATCCGGATGCCGGCGAGACCGCGACCTTCACCCCGCTGCCCACGACCACGGCCGGCAGCTCGGACGCCTCCGCCGGCATTGCACTCGACGCCAGCTACATGGTGGTGGGTGACGACGAAGGCAATGTGCTGCGCGTCTACCCCCGTGGTGGCGGTGTGGCGATCAAGGAATGGGAATTTGGCAGCTTGCTGGGGCTGACCAAGGAGTTGGACCTGGAGGCCGGCACGCGCATCGGCAACACGCTGTATTTCACCGGCTCGCACAGCAACAAGTCCGATGGCAGCGAGGCGGACAACCGCGAGCACCTGTTTGCGGTGGATGTGTCGGGCACCGGCGCCAACACGGAATTTACCTTCAAGGGTTCGTACGGTGGTCTGGAGATGCAGCTGACCACCTGGGACCGCACCAATGCCCATGGCAAGGCGCCAACTACTACGGCTTTGTGGCCTCGTCGGCTGACAAGGTGCCACCCGAGTCGGCTGCAGGTTTCTCGATCGAAGGCATGGCGGCCACCGCTGACGGCCAGCTGCTGCTGGGCTTCCGCGCGCCGCTGGCCAGCGCCCAGCTACGCAACCGCGCGCTGATCATCCCGGTCACCAACCCGGCAGCCATGGTGGCGGGCACTGCGCCTGTGCTGGGCGCACCCATCGAGCTGAACCTGGGCGGGCGCGGCATTCGCGACATGCAGCGTACCGATGACGGCAAGTTCCTGATCCTGGCCGGCCCTCCGGGCAAGGCCGATCCGGCTGTCAACACCAACTTTGCATTCTTTGTCTGGATGGCCCGGGCACCAGCGACGTGCAGCAACTGGACAACGTACTGGACAACCTGCTGCGCACCACCGGTGGCAGCTTTGAGACCCTGGTCAGCCCCACCAGCACCGCACAAGGCACCACCGTGCAGCTGCTGCAGGACAATGGCGACACCATCTGGCCGGGCAAGGGCTCAGTCTCCAAGGACTGCCTTTTGCAGACCAGCAGTTCCAGGGCAATACCGTCAAGCTCGGCGGCCCCGTCGCTGCCGACACCACCGCCCCCGTGCTGCAAAGCACCAGCCCCCTGCAAAACGCCGTGGAAGTGGGCAAGACGGCCGTGGTGCGCTTGCAGTTCAGCGAAACGGTGCAGCGCGGCAGCGGCAGCCTCTCGCTGCTGGAAGACGGTGCCGTGATCGCTACCGTGCCGATGACCGATGCGCAAGTGGCCATCAATGGCAGCGCGCTGAGCTTTACGCGCAGCGGCGGCTACCAGCCGGGCAAGCGCTACAGCCTGGTGCTGCCCGCCGGGCGGTGCAGGATATGGCCGGCAACGCCTTGGCCGCGGAGCAGACGCTGAGCTTTACCGTCAGCAGCGCGGTGGCAGCCACGGCCAAGGTGCTGATCTCCGAGGTCAACTCCAATGCCGACGGCGGCGATTTTTTTGAGCTGTTCAACTACGGCACCAGCCCCGTGGATCTGAGCGGCTGGGGCTGGACTGACAGCAGCGGCGCGGTGCCCAGCGCCTTCCCCGCCGGCACCAGCTTGGCAGCGGGCGCACGTCTGGTGGTGCTCAATGAGACCACACCCGATGCCTTCCGTACCGCCTGGGGCTTGCAGGCCAGCACACCCGTCATCCTGGTCGCCGGACAAGGCCTGGGCAAGGGCGATGCCGTCTTGTGTACGACGCCAATGGCTACGTGGCGGCCGCCATGAACTACGGCAGCAAGGCGCTGACCGGCGACCGATGGCTCGACCGTGGCTCCTGCGAAGAACCCCAGCGGCACAGCCGTTTCCACCAGCGACCACGCCGGTGCGGCGGTGCGCAATGCGGGCACCACGGTCGGCAATGGTGTGTCGGCGGTATGGGATGGCAAGTCCACGTCCGAGCCGCGCTATACCGCTGCTGCGGTCGGCGTGCTCGACGGCTTTGCCCAGCCCTCGACGCCTGCCAATATCGGCTCGCCCGGTTTTGGCGCAGAACCTGGCACCGGTGGCCACCCACCCCGATCTCTGCGGTGCAGGGCGCAGGTGATGCCTCGCCCCTGGTGGGCCAGAGCGTGACGGTGCGCGGCATTGTGACCGCGTACCTGCCTGACCTCAGTGGCTTCTATATCCAGTCGCTGCCCGAAGACGACGACAACAATGTCGCCACCTCCGAGGCGGTGTTTGTCTACTACGGCAGCACGCCAATTGCCGGTCTGGGCGCCGACAGCGTGGGCCAGGCCGTGCAACTGACCGCCACGGTCAGCGAGTACAAGGGCCTGACCCAGCTGGGCGGCAGCATCCTGAACTTCAGCGTGCTCAATGGCGGCGCCAAGCAGGCGCTGCCTGCGCTGGTGGAGCTGAGCCTGCCCATGCCCGCCTATGCCAACTGGGAGCGCTACGAAGGCATGCGCGTGCGCATCACCGCAGCACCGGCCCACTGGTCGTGACGGACAACTACTACCTGGGCCGCTATGGCATGGTCACGCTGAGTGACAAGGAAAAGCTGGTGCAGTACACCGAGCTGAATGCGCCCGACATCAATGGCAACAAGGCCTATCTGGAGACGGTCAAGCGCAGCCAGATCATTCTGGACGATGGCAGCACCAAGCAAAACCCGGCCACCGTGCTGGGCCGCAATGGCCAGGACCTGAGCGCCAGCAACAGCTTGCGTGCGGGAGACAGCACGCCAGCGATTGAAGGCATTCTGGACCACTTCATCGATACGGCTGCGGGCGAGCACCAGACCAGCTACCGGTGCAGCCGCTGCAAAAGCCGGTCTTCAGCGGTGCCGCGCGCCCCACGGTGGCCGACCTGCAGCAAGCGGTGGGCAGCCCGACGGTCAAGATCGCTTCGGCCAACGTGCTGAATTTCTTCAGCACCCTGGGCACGGCTAAATTTACCAACCCCTACGGCGATTCGCTCGAAGGCCGGGGTGCGGACAATGCGAGGAACTGACGCGCCAGACCGACAAGATCGTCAGCAATCTGCTTGGGGCTGGATGCCGACGTCTACGGCCTGATGGAAATCCAGAACAACGGCTTTGAGACCACCAGCGCCTTGGCTGCGCTGACCCGGGCCCTCAACGCCCAGCATGGCAGCGATGTCTATGACTACGTGAAGGGCCCTTCCATGCCGGTGGCGGCAAAACGGCAGTCGCTGCAGGCATGATGCGATCACTGTCGCGGTCATCTACCGCAAGGACCGTGTGACCCCCGTGGGTGTGCCGGCCGTGCCCGATGAGGCGCAGTACGATGCCTTCAACGCCACCTATGGCAACCGCGTGCCCCTGGCCCAGACCTTCGAGAAGACGCTCGCTGGCGGCGGCAAGGACCAGTTCACCGTGGTGGTCAACCACTTGAAGTCCAAGGGCAGTGTCAACGATCCCGACATCGGCGACGGCCAGGGCGCCAACAACCAGTCGCGCAAGCGTGCCGTCGAGCAGCTGCAAGCCTGGCTGCAAGGCAACCCGACGCAAGCGGGCAATGGCAAGAATGTGCTGATGGGTGACTTCAACGCCTATGCCAAGGAAGACCCGATCTCCTTCCTGGAAGGCCATGGCTACCAGAAGCTGGGCGCGGGGCAGTACTCGTACAGCTTCCAGACGCTGTGGGGCTCGCTCGACCATGTGCTGGTCAGCTCGGCGCTCTCCAGCCAGGTGGGAAATGTGGTCAAGTGGCAGATCAATGCGGAAGAGCCGCCGGTCATCGACTACAACACCAACTTCAAGAGCGCCGCGCAAGTCACCTCGTTCTACGCGGCCGATGCCTACGCTCCAGCGACCACAACCCGATCGTGCTGGGCCTGAACCTGGAAGGCACGCCCGTCGAACCCGAGCCGGAGCAGAACTTTGAGGTCGAGCTGCCCGCTGCTGGCGGTGGCGGCAGCGCTGCGGTGCAGTGGACCAGCGCGGACGCCTGCCGCCTGGCGCAAGCGCCGGTCGCTGTTTCGGCTGCCTCGCTGGGCGCCTTGCCCCAAGGCCTGAGCGTTCCCTACGGCGCCCTGCAGTGGACGGCCACGGGC
>NZ_JBHRUZ010000013.1:0-21571 GCF_042647185.1 Comamonas sp. JC664 | reverse complement strand
TTCCCAGGCGAGCCCACCAAGGCGATGCAGCGCTACGACTATGAAGGCACGCCAGCTGGCGTCTTTTCCGACCCGGCTTTGTCGATCGCTGGGCGATGGTCGAGTTCAACAGCAGCAACCAACCGGTGCGCAGCTGGTGGGCCGATATTGGCACGAGCGAACAGGTGCCCATGAGTGGCGAATGGCGGCTGCGGCGATGGCCTGGCCTTATCCGCTACAGCGGCAACAACCGTGCATGGCTTTGGCGGCACCTTGTCCGGCCGTGTGGTGGCGCAGTGCAGCTACAGCGGCAGCGGTGTGGTGTTCAACTGCGCGGGCAACCGGGCGGGCGCGCAGGCGGCGGTGCCGTGGTGTCACTGTCCTTGCAGCGCGGCGTGGACCAGATCAGTGGCAGCGTGCAAGAGGGCGGTGGCGAGGCCGGCGCCTGGTCGGTTTCCGCATCGCTCGTGCCGCCTACACCCGCCAGAACAACCAGAATGTGCGCACCAGCTACTACGCACCGGGCTATGCCCTTGAGTCGGGCACCTGGGTGGTCAGCAGCGAGCTGCGGGGTCTGCCGGGTCGGGGGATTTCGATCGAGCTGCAAAAGCCTGTGACCAGCGAGGACCATATGCTGTTCATGTCGGTGTACGACTATGAGAGCAACGGACAGGCGACCTTCCACAGCCTGCTGGGCGCGCACGATGCCTCCACCACGCCAGAGCCCAACACCCCCGATCTGCCCACGGTGCAGTACCAGAGTGGGCGCTACTTTGGTGGCCCGGCTGCGATTGCCAGCTTCAAGGCCGATGCTGGTCTGACCCGGTCGATCCACTTCACCGCGCCATCGGTGGGAACGCTGGCCTTCCCCGGTGAGCAAGCGGTACAGATCGAGCGCTTCTACTACGGTGTGAACAAGGCCTCGGCCCAGTCGCTGCGCGGATCCTGGGTGCTGCTGTCGCAAACGGATGCGATACCCAGCCGCAGCTTCCGCTTCCAGACACGCGATGCCAACTCGGTGATCGATGCGGCCTCGGGCTATGTCTGTGTCGCTGAAGTGCTGCGCCAGTTCAACTTCCGCTGCACCGGCCCGTCAGGCTCCCCAGCCTTCCGCTTTGTGGCCGGCTTCTATGGCGCCAGCACCGGCTTGTGGGAGACGCCGAGGATGCGCGGCCATCACCGTGGTGCGGGTGACCGACCCGAACGGCGAGATGGTGCAGGCGGCGACTGAGGAGGGGACACATCGCTGGCCCGGCCTTAGCCGGCCGGGCCGGACCTGGCCTCACCAGGCCGGGCACAGCGGTGGCTACTGACCCTGCGGGACAGGTCCGGGGCCAGACCTGTTAAAATACCTGGGCGCCAAGCACTACTGAGCAACGGTTTCGCAGAAAACGCCTGCAAACCGTTGTTTTTTATTGCCTGCGCCCCAGGCGCTGGCCGGGCATTGCGAAGACATGCTGGCAGCGACGACGACCGTTTCGCATCCCGGCCTGTGCTGTGCGGGATGCGTTGTGCGCGAGCCAGCAGGCATCCTGCTGGCTTTTTTCTTCGTCTGTGGTCGACAAACGGGCACAATGTCCGATATTGAAGATATTGCGCCGCTCGGGTGGGTGGCGCATGGAGAGTCGCCAACCTGGCCCGCATCGGTGGCTGTGCTGGCGCCTTGTGCAGAGCGATGCGGTGTGCCGTGTCATCAGGGTGGGGTTGGCGAGCGCAAGCGGGCAGCCCCCATTTAGGAAGGTACAGAACATGCCCAGTTACAACCCACCCTTTGAGATCCATGTCCACGGACAAGTGCTGCTGCGCGCCGATGTCGGATTTGACCAGCTGCAAGAGGCCTTGAAAACCGCTGTGGGGCTATGCGGGCGCCAAGTCCCTGGTCGATGGCGCGGAGAGCGCTTACGAGGAAGAGCCCGGCATTCTGTTCGAGCCCAAGGACCATATGCTGCAGATGTGCTGGACGGTGCGCGGCGATGATGATTTTCGCCAGTCGCTCGACGACATGTGCATGAACCTCAATGAGCTGGCCGACCAGGGCGCGGCGATCGAGGTCACTTTCTATGACGCCGAGTTTGACGACGAGGAGCAGGACCGCAGCGCCGAGTCGCGCGATGACTTCATGATGCTGTTTGTGGGCCCGACGCCTGCGGCCATCATGCAGGTGCAGCGCGACATGCTGGTGCAGGACGTCGTGAGCACGATGGAGCGCCACTTCGATGCCGGTGAACTCGTCGGTGTCGTCGTGAGATCGACAAGCTGTTCAGCCAGCGCTTTGATGCGCTGGTCGATTCACTGGAGATCGGCAAGCCGCCTCGCGGCACGGGTGGCACGGCGGCCCTGGTGGTGGCCACGGCGGCGGGCGGTCGCCGCCCGCGCCACCTGCACTGAAAATAAGGCTGCGCGCGCCCCAAGCGCAGCGCATGTTGTTTATCCCAAGGCAGCCGCTGTGCTGCCTTTGTTGTTTGCTCGCGCCATGTCCAGCCCTGTCCCGCTTCCCTATTTGCAGTCCTACCCCGCCAGCTTACAGCAGCAGGCCGCAAGCCTGGTGCAATCGGCCAGCTGGGCCAGTGGCTGCTGCAGCGCCATCCGCAGCCGCACCAGATGCGCTCGGACAAGGCCTTGCATGCCTATGTGATGGGCCTCAAGGGCGAGCACATGCGCAACAGCGCGGGCTTGGCCAAGGTGGTATATGACAGCAAGCTGCAGCTGGTCTACCAGGCGCTGGGCATCCATGTGCGCAGCGGCAAAAACCATGGCGGCAAGACCCAGTCGCGCCACGAGATCCGCATTGGCAGCCTCTTCAAGCATGCGCCGAGGCCTTTTTGCGCATGATTGCCGTGCATGAGCTCGCGCACCTGCGCGAGTCCGACCACAACAAGGCCTTCTACCAGCTGTGCGAATACATGGAGCCGTCCTACCACCAACTGGAGCTGGAGGTGCGCCTGTACCTGACCTGGCTGGACCAGGGCGGCCACCGGCTGTGGCAGCTGGGTGCTGAATCGGCGGACGGCGCCCGCTGATCAGCCAGCGGCTGGCAGCGCTGCGGCGGCAGCCCCAGCACTGCGCGGCGGCGTATTGCAGCGCCGCCAGCTCGCCGGTGGTCACCAGGCTGCAGGCCTCGTCAAGGCTGGCGCCTGCGCCGGCTTGCGCAGCATGCCGGTGGCGTGCAGCAGGCTGAAGGTGCGGCGGGCCACGGGCCTGGCCGTGTCGAGCAGTTGCACCTGCTCGCCCACCAGCGCGCGCAAGGTGTCGGTGGCAAAAATGTAATGGGTGCAGCCCAGCACCAAGGTGTCGATCTGGCCGGGCTGCGCGCCAAAGCGGCCCATGGCGGCCAGGTAGGTCTGGCACAGGTCCTGGATTTGCGCGGCATCGGCGGCTGCATCACGCCCGGGGCGGGTGCTGTCTTCAATCGCCCGTGCCAGCCCATTGCAGGCCTGCACCACAAAGCGGGTCTGGGCCGCATGCGCCGTCTGCAGGGCGGCAAAGCGGCTGCTGCTGACGGTGCCCTGGGTGGCGATCACGCCCACCACATGGGTCTGGCTGTGCTGGGCGGCGGGCTTGAGGGCAGGCTCCACCCCGATGATGGGCAGGCCCGGGTGCTGCTCGCGCAGGCCCTCAATCGCCGCTGCGGTGGCGGTGTTGCAGGCAATCACCAGCGCCTTGATGTCGTGGCGCTCGCGCATCTGCTGCGTGATGTGGGCGCAGCGCTGCTGCACAAAGGCGTCGCCACGCTCGCCATAAGGGGCATTGCCGCTGTCGGCCACATAGACGAACTGCTCATGGGGCAGCACATCGCGCAGCGCGCGCAGCACACTCAGGCCGCCGATACCCTGTCAAAAACACCAATGGGGGAGAGAGGGTGGGGCATGGGGGCGAGCAAGGTCAAGGCTGAGAAAAAGGCGCGGGCGCCGTGATTGTAGGCAGGCTGCAGCTTTTATGCATCGACCGCTGCGAGCAGCATCAGGCTGGTACAGACAATGCTGAGGAGCCAAACCCCGAGCACGACGCCCAGCACATGGGGCCAGCGCGACAGGCCCGGCCAGCAGCGCCGCAGCAGGCAGTGCAGCGGCGTGATCAGCAAAGCCTGCAAAAAGCTCGCCGAGATCAGGATGGGCCAGAGGCTGTCGCCATGGATGGCCTGGAGCAGCACGCCATCGCCCGCCCAGACAAAGAGCTGCTCGGCCGGCGCGTAGCTGGCAAAGCCGGGTAGGCCCAGCAGTACCAAGGACAGCACGAGGCCGCCCAGGCTCCAGAGCAGGGGGGTGCGCTGGGCCTGGGTCCAACGCCAAAGTCGCTGCAGAACATGCATGGCGGTATTGTGCCTTTGAACGGCAGGCGCAGCCGTGCTGCGCCGTCGCCCCAGCGTCGCCTGGCCGCTGCGATGCCCCAGGTTTTTTGGCAAGAATTTCCCCTTATAGCCAGCACAGCCTTGGGCGGCAGTGTATAAATTTGCCCTGTCAATCTGGGCTTTGCCCGGCATTGTTGCCAGCAGCGACCGCTGCTGCCCAACCAACAACTAGGAAAACGCAGCCATGGGCGCGCAATGGAAAGCAAAGGGCAAGGCGCTGGTCGCTGATGCCAAGGGAAAACTCTTTGGCAAACTGGTCAAGGAAATCACGGTCGCGGCGCGTTTAGGCGGGGGTGACCCGGCAGCAATTCGCGCCTGCGCATGGCTGTGGAAGCGGCCCGCAAGGCCTCGATGCCCAAGGACACCTTGGAGCGCGCGATCAAGAAGGGCTCGGGCGCTGGCGCCGATGCCGTCAACTACTCGACCGTGTTGTTCGAAGGCTATGCACCCCACCGCGTGCCGGTGATGGTCGAGTGCCTGACCGACAACCCCAACCGCACGGCGCCCAATATGCGCGTGTGCTTCCGCAAGGGCCAGCTCACGGCCGTGGCCTGGGATTTTGACCATGTGGGCATGGTCGAAGGCGAAGCGGAGAACGGCGCTGATGTGGAGCTGGCCGCGATCGAAGCGGGCGCGCAGGATTTCGAGCCCGCCGAAGAAGAGGGCGTGACCCTGTTCATCACCGAGCCCTCGGATTTGGATACCGTCAGCAAGGCCTTGCCGACCAGGGCATCAAGGTGCTGTCGGCCAAGCTGGGCTACAAGGCCAAGAACCCCGTCAGCATGGGCAGCCTGCCCGCCGAGGCGCAGGAGGAAGTGCAAGCCTCCTGGCCGGCCTGGAAAACGATGACGACGTGCAGAACATCTATGTGGGTCTGGTGGACTAATCGCAGTCCCTGCCAACCCTCTTGAGAACGGCCGCGCAGGCCGTTTTTTCATGGGCGCTTGTGAGGCCGTCGTAGGCAGTTTGCGCTTCTTCATCATCTGCCCATTGACAGGGCGGGCCAGATATGCAGAAATTCGCTTGCGCTGGTCGTCGGCGCAGTTTAGATAAGAGCCCATACCATGAAAAAACTCATCGTCCTTGCCAGCATCGCGCTGGCATCCCAGTTTGCGCTGGCAGCCGACAAGACCCCCACGGCCCAGCAGCAGCTGATGGGTACGTGCAACACCGAGGCCAAGACCAAGGAGCTCAAGGGCGATCAGCGCAAGGCGTTCATGTCCAGCTGCTTGTCTGATGGCCGCAAGCGCCAGCAAGAACGCATGAAGACCTGCAACGTCGATGCCACTGGCAAGAAGGGCGACGAGCGCAAGGCCTTCATGAGCGAGTGCCTGAAGAAGTAAATACTTCTTTCGATCCGGCGCCAACGTGCTGGGTCTGCCGAACCGCAGGAAAAAACGCCAAGCATGCACACATGCTTGGCGTTTTGCGTGGTGGGCCCGAAGGCCGCACAGATCGCTACAGAAACCGTTTAGAAGCGGTGGCGCACGCCCACACCAAAGCTGGTGCCGTTGCCGAAGTTCTTGACCTTGTCGTACATCACGATCGCGTAGCCATCGGTGCGCTTGGAGAAGTCGTAGTTGTAGCCGACCGAGACGGTATCACGCTTGGAATCGCTGTCTTGCAGCTTGCTGTGGGCCCAGGCGGCGAGGATGCGGCTGGTGGCGCCCAGTGGCACGGTCGCGCCCAGGCTGGCGGTCTTGATCTTGAAGTCGGTGTCCTTGCCAGTGGTCTGGCCGTAGGTCGCGTAGGCCTTGGCAAAACCGGCGTCATAGCTGGTGCCCAGCATCCAGTTGCGGTGGTTCTCGGGCAGCACCACGGACACGGGGTTGCTCAGGTCCACGTCTTCGTAGAAGCCGGTGATGGCAAAGGGGCCGCTCGCGTAGGTGGCGTTCAGGCCGATGTTGTTCTTGCCGCCTTGGCCAGCCTGTTCACCAAACTGGTAGTGCAGGTTGCCGCTGAAGCCGCCGACCTTGGGCGTGCTGTAGATCACCTGGTTGCCCCAGCCGGTGTCGGAGGGGTTGCTGCTCTGCCAGCCGCTCTTGTTGAACAGCGACACGTTTTGGTGCAGCACCAGCGGCGAGAAGGTGAAGGAATCCCCAAAGGGGTTCATCGAGATCGTGGGCACAAAGTTGGGCGCCACGGTGCGCCCAGGGTGACGGCGCCGAAATCGCCTGACAGCGACACCAGCGCATCGCGCGACCAGAAGATATCGCCGTTGAAGCGGCCGGGTGTGCCGGTGTCTGCGCGCATGAAGCTGGTCAGCACAAAGCTGGCCTTGAGGCCGCCGCCCAGGTCTTCCGTGCCCTTGAAGCCGAACCAGGAGGTGGTCATGCCACCGCTGCCCAGCGTGGAGGTGCGGCCATCATCGCCAGGAGCTTTCATCGAGCCGATATACATATCGACCAAGCCGGTGGCGGTCACCGACGATTGGGCCTGCGCCGCGGAGGCGCAGACGGCCATCACGGCCAGGGCGAGCAGTTTGTTGTTCATGGCATTCCTTTGTTACAAGCGTGTGAATTTGTGATAGCGGTGAATTGTGAAGTCAGTGCCGACCGCTCTGAGCAATATGTGTGCCAAAAGCTAAAAAAACCGCTGGTAAAGACCCGAGGTGTGGCGTGTACGCCGCATATTGGGGGTATATGGTTTTTGCATGGACTTAGCCGCTGTTGCCAGATGAGCACGGTGGATCAGGGCTGAAAGCTGCCGTGGTGGCGGGGCTGATCGCTGGCAAGGATTGATGTAGCTCAATGTGCGCAGGCGTCAATCGGGGCAAAGTGCGGCCCATGCCTGACTTACTCTGCCTGGATGAATTCGCCCCCCACAGCGCCGGCGCCGGTGCCTTGCTGCGCCAGCGCCACCAGCACTTGCTGGATGTGCTGTACCTGGAGCGGGGCTCGGTCGCCTTCGGGGTGCAGGAAGAGGGCCGCATGCGCCACCTCCTCGGGGTCATGGAGGGGCCTGCTGGCTCGATGCCGCGCCGGCACTGGCCGAGCAGCCCTGTGCGGTGGACATGGTGGCGCGCACCGCCGTGCAATGGCGGGCGGTGCCCGTAGTGCAGCTGCGCAGTTACCTGCTGCAGTGGCCGGCCGAGGCCCAAGGCCTGGTGGCCAGCATGGCCCAGGGCTACTGCCAGCAGGCTGCGCTGGCAGTCAGCCGGGTGGCGCAGGACGCTGTGGCGCGCTGCGCCGAGTGGCTGCTGCAGCATGCCGAGCCCGGCGACCAGGGGCTGCGGGTGCAACTGGCACAATCGAAACGCCAGATTGCCGCGCACCTGGGCATTGCGCCCGAGACGCTCTCGCGCGTGCTGCGCCAATTGCGCGACCAGGGCCTGCTTGACGGCCTGGGAAAGAACCTCTGGCTGCCGCAGCCCGAGTCGCTGCGCCAGCTCGCCAAGTCCTAGCCAACCCTATCGGGCCCTGCCCAGCATGGGCCAGCCCATCGGTGACCCGGGTTTTCTCCGTCCGGTCTTTTCCCGATACCGGCGCCGGACCTAAACAGCGAACATGTGCGCAGCTGAAAGGAGGCGCCGCATGCCAGAGTTGTTATTTGCTATTGCGGGCCGACTCGGGCGTTCGCTGCCGCAGGCCATGGGCCATGCAGGTCAGGTAGCGCGGCATGGATGACAGGAAGGTGCATTGGCAGCCAGATCCCCCACCCCCGGTCGACGGCCTGCGCGATACGGCCGGTCCCTGGCTGTGGCGCCTGTGGGTGGTGGTGCCCTTGATGGTGCTGCTGGGCACGGCGCTGGTGCAGTGGCTGGCGATCCATGCCAGCCAGCAGACGGTGATCACCCAGCTGTCGGCCCAGCAGGCCGACGAGACCGAGATGCTGGCCAGGCTGATGGGCAGCAAGTTCGAGCAAAGCCAGAAGGTGCTGGGGGCCCTTGCCGAAGCGGCTGCGCCCTGGGTGCAAGGCCCCGCGTCCCAGCCGCCCCCGCTGCTGGAGCAGGGTCTGGCGGCCACGCGCTACTTTGACAGCCTGGTGTTTGCGCGCGGCACCCAGGTCTTCAGGCGCCATGTGCGCGATGCGGGCGAGGGCGACGAGGCCGTCGAGCCAGCCGAGCGCGATGTGCTGCGCCGCGTGATGGTCGATGGCAAGCCCCTGGTGTCCGAACCTTTCAAAAGTGCGTCCGGCGGGCCCAGCATTGCGCTGGGCATTGCGCTACGCGACAAGCAAGGTGCAGTGCAAGGCGCCATGGCCGGGGTGCTGCGGCTGCAGTCCCAGAGCCTGTTGCCGGTATCGCTGGCAGCCACCCGCCGGACAGCGGACAACTGGTGCTGATGACGGCAGCGGGCGTGCTGGTCTCCCACCCCGACCCGACGCGCATTCTGGGCACGACCGAAGATGACGCCTTGTTGGCCCCGGTGCTGCAACGCTGGCAGGAGCGCGCTGCCCGTGGCGGCGCCCAGACCGCGCAGTCCTGGTGGCTGGCGCCCAACCTGGTGAGCGTCGCGCAGATGCCTGCGGCCCGCTGGCTGGTGGTGCGCGTCATGCCCCATGACCAGAGCCTGCAAAGCTGGGGCGCCAGTGGCGCAGCTGGTGGTGGCTGCTGCTCATGCCTGTGGCCCTGGCAGCGCTGACCTGCCTGTGGCTGTGGGCGCACAGCGGCGCTTCAAGCAATTGGTGGCGCAGACACCGCTGCCCGCTGCACCCACCCCGGTGCTGGCACTGGCCTCGGGGCCGGTCCAGGTGGCCGACCCTGCCAGCGGCCCGCCGCCCGACGAGATTGACCGCATGGGCATGCACCTGCAAGAGCTGGGCCAGCAGCGCGAATCGCTGGCCGAGCAGTTGCGCCAACAGCAGCAACTGGCCGAGAGTGTGCTCGCGCATGCGCGTTTTTCCTTTTTGCTGCTGCAGCGCGATCAGATTCAACAGGTCTCCCAGGCGCTGGCCCATTTGCTGGGCTACAGCCGCCAGGACCTGCAAGGCCAGCCGGTGCGCATGCTGGCGATGGCCGACCAGGACTTCGACCAGGCCTGGGAGCAACTGGCCCCGGATCTGGAGCGCCTGGGCAGCGCTGAGACCAGTGTGGTGCTGCGCCACCAGTCGGGCGCGCGCGGTCATGGTCAGCCTGCACCTGGTGAACATTGCGCAGGCGGGGCCGGATCTGCGCTGGTGCTTTGTGCGCGCCGGCCAGGCCCGCGTGGCCGCGCAGTCGCCCAGCCGCATGGACAAGCTCACCCTGCTGCCCAACTACGAGGCCTTGCTGCTGCACCTGACCGCCCTGCTGCAGGCTAGGCGCGAGGGGCTGGACCAGTCCTCGCCCAGCGCGCCGGTGCTGTTCTATGTGAATGTCGACAATATGTCGGCCATCAATGCACTGGCCGGCCATGCACAGGGCGATCTGGTGCTGCAGCATGTGGCGCGCCAGCTGCAGCTGCTGCAGCCTTTCCAGGGCTATGCGGCGCGGGTGGCGGGCGACAAGTTTGCGCTGGTGCTGCGCCAGTGCAGCCCGGAAAAGGCCCATGAGCTGGCTGCCCAGCTCTGCGACCACCCTGCAGAATTGGCAGCCCCAGCTGCGCAGCAAGCATTTTGTGGTCACCGTCAGCATCGGTCTGCTTCAGATGGATGCCTCGTTTTCCGATGCGCTGCAGGTGGTGCGTGCCGCCGACATGGCCAGCTACAGCGCTAAGCGCCAGGGCGGCAACCGGGCCTGCTGGCGTGAGGCCAAGGTGGCCTGAAGGCCAGGGGCTGAGGGACATCCGCCACAGCTTGGGGTAACAACCGGATAGGCTGCAGCCCCCGGCTGATAAGCTTGAATGTCCTCATTCAAAACACCCGCATGCGCGACCAAGCCCTGTTTGACAAGATTGACCTGCACCTGATCCGGGTGCTGCACACGGTGCTGACCGAGCGCAGCGTCTCGCGGGCGGCCTTGCGCCTGGGCATGTACCAGCCGGCGGTGTCGGCCGCACTCAAGCGCCTGCGCGACCTGGTGGGCGACCCTTTGCTGGTGCGCTCGGGCGCGGCGATGATGCCCACCGACAAGGGCCAGCGCATGGTCGAGCCGGCCGCTGCCATCCTGCGCGCTGCCGAAGGCCTGTTCAGCGATGCCCGCGATTTTGACCCGCAGACGGCGACCCGCACTTTCCGCATTGCAGCGAGTGATTACTTCGATCCGCTGTTCCTGCCCGCGCTGGTCGCGCGCATCAAGTCCGAGGCGCCGCTGTGCGTGGTGGAGATCTACCCGCTGTCGTCCGAAACCCACTACCACGCCCAGCTCGCCCAGGGCGATATCGATGTGGTGGTGGGCAACTGGCTGCAGCCCACCGGTGACCTGCACATGACCAGCCTGATGAGCGATGAGGTGGTGAGCCTGGTCAGCCGCCGCCACCCGGCCGTGCGGCGGGGCTGGGATGTCGAGGCCTGGCTGCAGGCCGAGCATATTGCGCCCACTGCCACGCACCCGGGCGCGCCGGCATCATCGACGCCCGGCTTGATGCACTGGGGGTGGAGCGGCGCATCATGGCGCGCTGCGCCCACTTCAGTGCCATTCCTGCCATGGTGGCATCGAGCTTGCTTGTGCTGACCACGGGGCGCCAGTTCTGTGAGCGCTTTGTCGACACGCATGCGCTGGCCATTTTGGACTGCCCGCTGGCGCTGCCGCCGCTCGATTACTACCTGCTGTGGCACGCCCGGACCCATGCCTCTGATGCGGCCATCTGGCTGCGCAGCTGCCTGAAAAAAAAACCGCGCTCTCGCTGCGAAGCCCGGCGGGCTATTCGCCGTGAGTGAGCGCATCTTCGCGTTTTATCCCGCGCTCGGGTAACAATTTGAGGGACAATTGCCGCCCATGAAAGAACAGACCCGACACCGACGACCGATGGCGCGGCCGCGCCCCGGTTACAGCTGATCGGCATCACCAAGCGCTACCCAGCGGTTGTAGCCAATAACAAAGTAGCGTTGACTGTACGCGCCGGGGAAATCCACGCCGTGCTGGGCGAGAACGGCGCGGGCAAGTCCACGTTGATGAAGATCATCTACGGCTCGGTCAAACCCGATGAGGGCCAGATCCTGGTCGACGGCCAGCCAGTGCAGATCCGCAACCCCCAGGAGGCACGCCAGCTGGGCATCAGCATGGTGTTCCAGCATTTCAGCCTGTTTGACACCTTGACGGTGGCCGAGAACGTCTGGCTGGGTCAGAACAAGCGGATGTCGCTCGCGGAAGTGACCGCCCGCATCACCGAGGTGGCCAGCGAGTATGGCCTGGACATCGATCCGCAGCGGCCGGTGCACAGCCTGTCGGTGGGCGAGATGCAGCGGGTGGAGATCATCCGCGGCCTGCTCACCCGCCCCCGCGTGCTGATCCTCGATGAGCCGACCTCGGTGCTCACGCCCCAGGCGGTGGAAAAGCTGTTTGTCGTGCTGCGCAAGCTGGCCGCCGAGGGCTGCAGCATTCTCTATATCAGCCACAAGCTCCATGAAATCCGCGCGCTGTGCACCGCCTGCACGGTGCTGCGTGGTGGCGAGGTGACCGGCGAGTGCGACCCGCGTGAGCAAAGCAATGCCTCGCTGTCGCGCATGATGATTGGCGCCGAGCCGCCGATGCTCAAGCTGCGCCCCAGCCAGGCAGGGGCCACGGTGCTGAGCGTGCAGCAGCTGCGCCTGGCCAAGCAGGACCCGTTTGGTGTGGACCTGGATGGCATTTCGCTGCAGGTGCGGGCCGGCGAGGTGGTGGGGATTGCCGGTGTCTCGGGCAATGGCCAAAAGGAGCTGCTCTATGCGCTCTCGGGCGAAGACATGCGCGCCGAGCCGCAGGCCGTGCTGATGGATGCCACGCCGATGGGGCGCATGGGTCCGGGCCAGCGCCGCGCGCTGGGCCTGCATTTTGTTGCCCGAAGAACGCCTGGGGCGGGGCGCCGTGCCCAGCATGAGCCTGGCGCACAACCTGGTGTTGACGCGCAACGAGATGCTGGGCGCCGGCGGCTGGCTGCGCATGGGCCAGCTCGACCAGATGGCGCGGGGCATCATCGCGCGCTTTGGTGTCAAGGCTGGTGGCCCGCAGGCCAGTGCGCAGTCGCTCTCGGGCGGCAACCTGCAAAAGTTCATCGTGGGCCGGGAAATCGATGCCCAGCCCCGCCTGCTGATCGTCTCGCAGCCCACCTGGGGGGTGGATGTGGGCGCGGCAGCGCAGATCCGCGGCGAGATCCTGGCGCTGCGCGATGCGGGCTGCGCCGTGCTGGTGCTCAGTGAGGAGTTGGAAGAATTGTTTGAAATCAGTGATCGCCTGCATGTGATTGCCAAGGGCCGCCTGTCGCCATCGGTGGGGCGGGCCGATGCCTCGGTGCAGTTGATCGGCGAATGGATGAGTGGCCTCTGGGAAGGCCGCAATGCCGCCCCGGCTGCCGCTGCTGCCGCTCTCGCCGAGGAGGGCCGCCATGCTTAAGCTAGAGCAACGCCCCCAGGCCTCGCGCTTTTGGACTTTTGGCTCGCCGGTGCTGGCCTTGCTGATCACCGTGTGATCGGCGTGGGCCTGTTTGTGCTGCTGGGCAAGACCCGGTCAAGGGCCTGCAGGCCTTTTTCTGGGAGCCGATCAAGTCTGGCTACGCGCTGGGCGAGCTGACGATGAAGGCCACGCCGCTGCTGCTGATTGCACTGGGCCTGGCCGTCTGCTTTCGCTCCAATGTCTGGAACATTGGTGCCGAGGGCCAGTTTGTCATTGGCGCCGTGGCCGCGGGCGGTATGGCCTTGCTGGCTGACAAGAAACACCGGGCCCTGGATCGTGCCCGTCATCCTGCTGGCTGGCATGCTCGGCGGCATGGTCTGGGCCGGCATCGTGGCCTGGCTGCGCGACCGCTTCAATGCCAACGAGATCCTCGTCAGCCTGATGCTGGTCTATGTCGCCACGCTGGTGCTGGGCTACCTGGTCTACGGGCCCTGGAAAGACCCGATGGGCTACAACTTTCCGCAGACCAAGAGCTTCGAGAAAATCACGCAAATCCCCAAACTGGTGCAAGGCATGCGCATGAACATCGGCGTGCTAATTGCGCTGGCCGGTGCTGCGCTGCTGTGGGTCTACCTGTTCCGCACCCGCGCCGGGCTGGCCCAGCAGGTGGGGGGCCTGGCGCCCTCGGCGGCCCGCTATGCCGGCTTTTCGTCGCGCAAGGCCTTGTGGACGGCGCTGATGATCTCGGGCGCCACTGCCGGCCTGGCCGGCGCACTGGAAGTGGCCGGCCCCCTGGGCCAGCTCACCCCCTATGTGCCCGCCGGCTATGGCTTTGCGGCCATCATCGTCGCCTTTGTCGGTCGCCTGCACCGGTGGGCATGGTTTTCTCCGCGATTCTTATGAGCATGTTCTATATCGGCGGAGAGCTGGCGCAGTCGCGCCTGGGCCTGCCCAAGGCCCTGACCGGCGTCTTCCAGGGCTGCTGCTGTTCACCTTGCTGGCTTGCGACACCTTGGTGGTCTACCGCCTGCGTTGGGTGGCATCGCGCGCCGCAGTGAAAGGAGGCCTGTGATGGAATCCTATGCACTGCTGTTGGGCGCCACGCTGAGCGCTGGCACCGTGTTGGCGCTCGCCGCACTGGGCCTGCTGATCAACGAGAAGGCCGGCATCGTCAACCTGGGCGCCGAGGGCATGATGCTGTGCGCAGCGATTGCCGGTTTTGCCACCGTCGTCCACACCGGCAGCACCTGGCTGGGCTTTGGCGCGGGCATGCTCGCTGGCGCCGTGTTGGCCGCCATCTTTGGCGTGCTGGTGATCTGGCTCAACACCAACCAGTACGCCACGGGCCTGGCACTGTCGCTGTTTGGCGCCGGTTTCTCGGCTTTTGTCGGCCTGTCCTACGTGCAGGCCAAGCTGCCCAGCCTGCCCAAGTACGCGATTCCGGGCCTGGCCGATATCCCGCTCTTGGGCCCGGCGCTCTTTAGCTTGCACCCGCTGGTATATGGCGCCATGGCGCTGGTGCTGGTGATGATGTGGTTCCTCTACCGCACGCGCGCAGGCCTCGTGCTGCGCGCCGTCGGTGAATCGCCCACATCTGCCCATGCGCTGGGCTACCCGGTGCGCCGCATCCGCCTGATGGCGGTGGTGTTCGGTGGCGCGATGTGTGGCCTGGCCGGTGCCTATATCTCGACCGTCTATACGCCGCTGTGGGTGGAGGGCATGGTCTCGGGCCGGGGCTGGATTGCGCTGGCGCTGACCACCTTTGCCACCTGGCGCCCGCGCGGGTGCTGCTGGGCGCCTACCTGTTTGGCGGTGTGACCATGCTGCAGTTCCACCTGCAGGCCAGCGGCGTGCAGCTGGCCAGCCAGCTGCTGTCGATGCTGCCTTACCTGGCCACCATCGTGGTGCTGGTGCTGATCTCGCGCAATCCAACCTGGATTCGCGCCAATATGCGGCCTCGTTGGGCAAGCCTTTCTATCCCGGGTCATAAGCGCGTGTCAGCACGCGCCCATCACAATAACAGCGGCCCGCTTTTTGTCCGTTCTTTATAAAAACCAAGGATTCATCCATGCAAACCATGCGCAAGCGCTCCGTGATCAAGTTGATCGGCCTGTCGGCCCTGTCGTTGGCGACCCTGGCCGCCTGCGGCAAGAAGGAAGAGCCCGCCGCCCCGGCAGCTCCTGCGCCGGCTGCCGCGCCCCTGCTGCCGACAAGCTCAAGGTCAGCTTCATGTATGTGAGCCCGATTGGTGACGGCGGCTGGACCTTCCAGCACGAGCTGGCACGCAAAGCGATTGCACAGAAGTTTGGCGACAAGATCGAGACCTCGATGGTCGAGAGCGTGCCCGAGTCGGCCGATGCCGAGCGCGTGCTGCGCGACATGGCAGGCCAGGGCAACAAGCTCATTTTTGCGACCAGCTTTGGCTACCAGGAATTTGTGCAGAAGGCCGCTGCCGACCTCAAGGATGTGAAGTTCGAGCACGCCACCGGCTACAAGCAGGCCGACAACGTGGCGGTCTACGACACCAAGACCTTTGAAGGCGCCTACCTCGCCGTATCGTGGCCGGCTCGATGACCAAGACCAAGACCGTCGGTGTGGTCGCCTCGGTGCCGATTCCGGAAGTGGTGCGCAACATCAACAGCTTTGTGCTGGGCGCGCAAAGTGTCGACCCCAGCATCCAGGCCAAGGTGGTCTGGGTGAACGAATGGTTTGCACCGCCCAAGGAGTCGGAAGCGGCCACCAGCCTGATCAACGGCGCGTGGATGTGATGTACCAGAACACCAACTCGCCCGCCGTCCTCAAGACCGCCGAAGAGCGCGGCGTCTACGCCTTTGGCAAGGACGGCGACATGAGCGCTTTTGCACCCAAGGCCCACCTGGGCTCGGCCGTGATCGACTGGACGCCTTACTACAGCAAGGTGGTCGAAGACACCTTGGCCGGCCAATGGCAGTCGGGCAACTTCTGGTGGGGTGTGAAGGAAGGCGCGATGGACCTGGTCAAGATTGCCGACCAGGTGCCCCAGGACGCCAAGGACAAGGTCGAAAAGGCCAAGCAAGGCATGAAGGACGGCAGCTTCGCCGTCTGGACCGGCCCGATCGTGGACAACAAGGGCCAGGAAGTGCTGGCCAGCGGCACGGTGGGCGATGATGCCTTCCTGCGCGGCATCAACTTCTATGTCAAGGGCATCGAAGGCGCAGTGCCCGGCGCCAAGTAAGCCGGCTGCAGCGCCAGGTCGGGACTTGGGCGCCCGGCCGGCCTGCTGGCAAACAAACAACAGTGCCGCGCGGCGGGCCGGGCGGCACTTGGAACCTGGCCCGATTTATGCATATATTGGCCGGCGATGTTCTACCCGCTGCAGGCCGGCATGGTGGCTTGTAGAGCTCGCATTCCAACAACATTCGAGGACACACAGATGACTGATTTCCGTAAGCGTTCGCTGATCAAGGTGGCCGCGCTCTCCGCGCTGGCTGCTGCCGCCGTCGTGGGTTGCAGCAAGAAGGAAGAGGCGCCAGCGCCTGCACCCGCTGCTGCCCCGGCAGCCGCAGCCCCTGCGGCCGATCCGCTGAAGATCGCCTTTGCCTACGTGGGCCCGGTGGGCGACGGCGGCTGGACCTTTGCACATGACCAGGCGCGCAAGGCGCTGGAGAAGGAATTTGGCGACAAGATCCAGACCAGCTTTGTCGAAAGCGTGCCCGAAGGCGCGGACGCCGAGCGCGTGCTGCGTGACATGGCCACCCAGGGCAACAAGCTGGTGTTTGGCACCACCTTTGGCTATATGGACGTGATCCAGAAGCTGGCGCCGAGTTTGCCGATGTGAAATGGGAACACGCCACGGCTACAAGGTGGCCGGCAATGTCAGCACCTATGACAGCCGCACCTACGAAGGCGCGTACCTCGCCGGTATCATCGCCGGCTCGATGACCAAGTCCAACACCTTGGCGTGGTGGGCTCGTGCCGATCCCCGAGGTGATCCGCAACATCAACAGCTTCACCCTGGGCGCGCAAAGCGTCAACCCCAAGATCAGCACCAAGGTGGTCTGGGTCAATGAATGGTTCAGCCCTCCGAAGGAAACCGAAGCGGCCACCAGCCTGATCAATGGCGGCGCGGACATTCTGTTCCAGAACACCGACTCGCGGCCGTGCTCAAGACCGCTGAAGAAAAGGGCAAGCGCGCCTTTGGCTGGGATTCGGACATGACCGCCTACGGCCCCAAGGCCCACCTGGGCTCGGCCATCATCAACTGGGCGCCGTACTACATCGACACCACCGCAGCGCGCTGGACGGCAAGTGGACCAGCCGCCAGACCTGGTGGGGCGTGAAGGAAGGCACGATCGACCTGGTGTCCCATGGCTGACGATGTGCCGGCCGAGACCAAGGCCAAGGTCGAAGAAGTCAAGAAGGGCCTCAAGGACGGTACGTTCAGCATCTGGAAGGGCCCCATCCTGGGCCAGGATGGCAAGGAAATCCTGCGGCCGACAAGGTCGCCGACGACGACTTCCTCAGGGCATCAGCTTCTACATCAAGGGCGTGGAAGGCCAGGTTCCTGGCAAGTGATGCGCGGGCGCTGCGCCGGTGCTCGACGCCCGGCGTTCGATGTCCGTTCTAAACGCGAGTGGCAGCGGTGCTTTTGGCTCCGGTGCTAACATTGCGACCAAAGGCTGCCCCAGGGCAGCCTTGTCATTTATACCAAGAGATTTCCCCCGATGATCGAAGCCCAACAATGGCACCCGGTTGCCTTGTCTGATGTGGTGGTGGATGCCCCGCTGCCGGTGCGCCTGCTGGACCAGGAGCTGGTGCTGTGGCGCGATGCGCTAGGCCAGGTGCAGGCCTTTGTCGACCGCTGCCCGCACCGTGGCGCCGCCTGTCGCTGGGCCGCGTGCAGGATGGCCAGCTGGAGTGCCCCTACCACGGCTGGCAGTTTGCCAGCGGCGGCCAGTGTGTGAAGGTGCCGGCCGTGCCCGCCTTTGTGCCGCCCGCCAAGCACTGCGTGGCCTCCTATGGCGTGCAGGAGGCCCATAGCCTGGTGTGGGTGCAGCTGGCGCCGGCGGCAGAAGGCCAGGCGCCCGTGCCTCTGCCGGTGTTCGAGCCGAAGCCGATGAGCGCCTGCG
This sequence comes from Comamonas sp. JC664, assembly GCF_042647185.1. Lineage (NCBI taxonomy): Bacteria > Pseudomonadati > Pseudomonadota > Betaproteobacteria > Burkholderiales > Comamonadaceae > Comamonas > Comamonas sp. JC664. The sequence continues at coordinate 3,747 of NZ_JBHRUZ010000013.1, read as the reverse complement.
CAAGCTCAACTGCGGCCTTATGATGTGGAGGCAGCGCCCCGCGCATCATCGAGACTTTCTCGATATGTTCGCACTTTGGCTTTGTGCACGAGGGCTGGCTGGGCAGCCGCGATGCAACCGAGATGTCCCACTACGAGGTCGAAGCCACCGAGCGGGGCGTGAAGGCCACCGGCTTGCAAGGCGATCCAGCCCCAGTCGAACCTGCACTCCACCAAGCCGGCTGAAGTGGACTACAGCTACGAGGTGACCGCCCCCTACACCGCCTTGCTGACCAAGGTGCCCGAGAGCGGATCGAGCAAGCAGGGCTGGCGCGAGGCGATTGGCCTATTCGTCTGCCCGGTCACGCCCGAGCGCAGCCGCGTCTGGTTCCGCTGGCCGTGGCGGATTTCGACAGCTCGACGAGCAACTGCAGCAGTTTCAGCATACGATCTTTACCCAGGATCAGCCCGTGCTGGAGTCGCAGATGCCCAAGCCGCTGCCGCTCGATGCCAAGGCAGAGCTGAACTCACGGCCGACCGCATGTCGGTGGCCTACCGCCGCTACCTCAAGGCCAGTGGCGTCACTTTTGGAGTGTGTTGAGATGTACACCGTCCCCCCAGATCGAAGCGGCCCGCCTGCCGGGCCTGCTGCGTGCATGCCCAAGGCCGAGCTGCATATGCACATCGAAGGCTCGCTCGAGCCCGAGCTGATCTTTGCGCTGGCCCAGCGCAATGGCGTGGCTTGCCCTATGCCGATGTCGAGAGCCTGCGCGCCGCTTACGCCTTTACCAACCTGCAGAGCTTTCTCGATATCTACTACGCGGGCGCCAGTGTCTTGCTGACCGAGCAGGATTCTACGACATGGCCATGGCCCTACCTGGAGCGGGCTGTGGCCGACAATGTCGTGCACACCGAGATCTTCTTTGACCCGCAAACGCACACCGCCGTGGCGTGGCGATGGCGAGCGTCATCCAGGGCCTGCACAAGGCCTGCGTGGATGCGGAAAAGCGCTGGGGCATCAGCGCGCAGTTGATTCTGGATTTTCTGCGCCACCTGAGCGAAGAAGAAGCGCTGCAGACCCTGGGTGAGGCCTTGCCTTACCGCGCCTATTTCAGCGGGGTGGGTCTGGACAGCAGCGAGGTCGGCAACCCACCGGAGAAATTTGCCCGCGTGTTTACGCGCTGCAAGGATCTGGGCCTGCGCCGCGTGGCCCATGCCGGCGAGGAAGGGCCACCGGCCTACATCTGGGGCGCGCTGGATGTGCTGCATGCCGAGCGCGTGGACCATGGCGTGCAAGCGGTGCACGATGCCGCGCTGATGCAGCGGCTCAGGACGAACGCATTCCCCTGACCGTCTGCCCGCTGTCCAACCAGAAGCTGCAGGTGTTCCCCGACCTGGCCGACCACAATATGCCGCAGCTGCTGGCTGCCGGGCCTGGTGGCCACGGTCAACTCGGACGACCGGCCTATTTTGGCGGCTATATCAACGAGAACTTTGTACAGCTGTTTGCAGCCACCGGCATGGGCTCGGACGAGGCCTACCAACTGGCGGCCAACAGCTTTGAAGCCAGCTTTGTGCCGCAGACGCGCAAGCAGGCCTGGCTGGGCCAGCTGCAGATGGCCTTTGCCGAGGCAGCCCGTTGAACTGAAACGCTAAAGCAAACAGGGCGCCGCGAGGCGCCCTGTTTGCTGGCAGGTGAGCGGCGACGTTAAGCGGCGGCTGCTGCGGGCACCGACTCCGACAGCATGGCATTGCGCAGCTGCAGCGCATAGCCTTCGAGCACCGCGCCGCCAGGCTCCTTGCGCGGCCAGCTGAAGCTCACGCCGTCGTCGGCATGGCGCGGCACGACATGCAGGTGGAAGTGCGCGACGGTCTGACCGCCTTCGACGCCATTGGCCTGCAGCAACGTGAGGCCTGCGGGCTCGAAAGCGATCTTGGCGGCCAGTGCACCTTGCGCGCCGTCTGCATCACCGCAGCCGATTCTTCGTCGGTGATCTCGAAAATATTGGCTGCGTGGCGCTTGGTTGCGACCAGCACATGGCCGGGGTTGACCTGGCCCAGGTCCATGAAGGCGATCGTCAGCGCATCTTCATACACCTTGGCCGAAGGGATTTCTCTTGCACCAGTCGGCAGAAAATGCAGACACGGCAGGGGACGGATCAACAAAATGCGGCATGGGCCAAGCCTCCTCCTTGGGCTTTGGCAGCGGCTGCTGTCTGTGCAGTGCCACTACCAGTGGATTTAACCAACAGGTAAAACAAACACTATAGACCGCAGATATGACCCGCGTATACATCTGAGCCTGGGGTTTTCCCTGGTTAACCATCGCGCTGCTGTCAGCCTACAGCCCGAGTTGCAGCGCGGTCAGCAGCCGGCACTGCCGACAGCGCTGCTGCGGCGCATAGAAACTATTGCCAGGTCCATATAACGGCAGACCTTGGCAGACGCTAAGCTTGGCAGCATGCATATTTACGATCCGCCCTGTTGCGCTTTGCCGATGACGGCCAGGCGCTGTATGAAGAAGATGGCCTGCTGGCCGTGGCCCCGGGCCCCGATGGCCGCGAGCGTTGTGCTGGCCGCAGGCAGTTGGCAGGCGCTGTCGGCCCAGCTGCTGGCCCAGGCGGGGGCCGATGCCGTGGTCGAGCAACTGCCCGGCCGCATCATCGCGCCGGGTTTTGTCGACATGCACATCCACTACCGCAGACCGATGTGATCGGCTCGCCCGCCAGCGGCCTCCTGCCCTGGCTCAATGACTACACCTTTCCCCATGAGTCGCGCTTTGTCGATGCCGCCTACGCGGCAGAAGTGGCGCAATTCTTTGTCGATGAGCTGCTGCGCAATGGCGTGACCACGGCGTTGACCTTTGCCAACCTCGCACCCGGCATCGGCCGATGCGCTGTTTGCCCAGGCGCACAAGCGCCAGATGCGGCTGATCACCGGCAAGGTGCTGCAGGACCGCCATTCGCCCGACGGCGTGCGCGATGAGACCGAGCAAAGCCTGGTCGACACCGAAGCGCTGATCCGCCGCTGGCATGGCGTGGACCGCCTGGGATACGCGATCACTCCGCGCTTTGCGCCCACCAGCAGCGAGGCCCAACTGCGCGGCGCCGGCGAGCTGGCAGCGCGCTACAGCGATGTCTGGATCCAGTCGCATGTGGCTGAAAACCTCGACGAGATTGCCTGGGTGCGCGAGCTGTTTCCGGACAGCCGCAGCTACCTGCAGGTCTATGCCGACCGGGGGCTGATGCGTGAGCGTGCCGTCTATGCCCATTGCATCCACCTCGATGCACGTGACCGCGCGCTGATGCACGAAACCCGCACCGCCGCAGCGGTGAGCCCTACCAGCAACCTTTTTTTGGCCACGGCTTTTTTGACTATGCCCAGCCGACGCCGCGCAGATGTTTGTACGGCCTGGCCAGCGATGTGGGCGGGCGGCACGAGTTTTAGCCCGTTTTCGCACCATGCTGGCGGCCTACTTTGTCGGTCGCGAGGGGCGCGACAAGCAGGCCTGTCGCTCGCGCCCCCACACATCTGTGGTGGCAGCACACGGCCGGTGCGGCGCAGGCGCGGGCCTGGCTGGGGTGGTCGGCAACCTGCAGCCGGGTGCGAAGCCGACTTTGTCGTGCTCAACCCGCAGGCCACGCGCGCGATCGCCCGCAAGACGGCGCAGGCCCGCAATCTGGAGGCGCTGCTGTTCAGCCTCATCGTGCTGGGCGATGACCGCCTGATCGTGCGCAGCCGGATTGCGCAGAAGCAGGCTGATCCTGGT
>NZ_JBHRUZ010000012.1:0-20924 GCF_042647185.1 Comamonas sp. JC664 | reverse complement strand
CCACCCGGTGTTCCGGCTCGACACCACGCGTGCGCGCACTGGGCACCGTGGTCTCGCACGTGGCATCGGCAGCGACCATGTGCGCTTTCTGCGCAAGGGCTGCCGAGCATCGCCATCCTGATGGACCGGGCGGCTATATCTCGCCGTCCTGGTACCCCAACTACCCGCAGCGCGACAGCGCGCGACCTGGGGCTTTCAGGTAGTGCACCTGCATGGCACGCCGCGCCATGCTCGAGAGATGAACTCGTCGCCCACCTGCAGGACCGGTAGGCCATATGGAGCGTGCCGCCGCTGCCCCTGGGACAGCAGCGAGCTGGGCCCCGGCGGCATGGAGCGGCGCCTGCCCGGCATTGTGGGCTATGAGATGCCGGTGGTGCGCTGTGAAGCAAGTTCAAGCTCGGCCAGGACGAACGCCGGCCGACATGCGCGGCGCCGTCGAGCGCCTGCGCGAGCAGAACCAGCATGCGCTGGCCGATACCATAGAGCAGCACTGCCAACTCCAACAACCATGACCACCCCAGACAAACAGACCGACCCCATCGCCGATGCCATTGCGCGCCACCCACAGCGGCCTCAGCGCCGTGCCGGAGGCCGCCGCCTTCCATGCCTGGGTGGCGCAGCAGCGCGGCAGCTGGGTGGGCTGCTGCCCGGCCTGGACAGGGCGCGCATGGGCCATATCGATTTCCGCAGCCGGATTCGGCCGTGGGCCGCCGCCAGCGCCAGCATGGACCGCGAGAGCGCCATCCGCGCCTATGAGGACTGCAGCAGCCCAGGGGTTGAGATGGGTGTGGGCCACTGGATGGAGCAGCGCTGCGTCTACCAAAGCAGCAACTACGCATCCACCCGCCTGCGGGCGCGATGCGCGACTGCCACCTGGGCTTGGACTGTTTGCGCCCGCAGGCACCGCGCTGCGGCTGCCGCTGGCCGCAGAGGTGGTGGTTGCGGAGGTGCGTGATATCCGGCTGGACTATGGCGGCATGCTGGTGCTGTGCCACCAGGGCCTGCACACCCTCAGTTTTTCAGCATCTGGGGACATCTGAGCCATGCATCGGCCCGGCGCTGGCAGCCGGGCGATCAGATTGCCGCAGGTACCGAGTTTGCCCAGCTGGGCGACTTTGCTGAAAACGGCTGGTGGCTGCCCCATCTGCACCTGCAGCTGTGCCTGCTGCGCCTGCCCGACTTCAGCGACGCACCCGGTGTCGGCGCAGGCCTTGCGCCGGTCTGGCAAGACATCTTCCACCAACCCGGCGCCGCTGCTGCGCGCCGATGATGAGGCGCTGCGCAGCTAATTACTGTGCGGCTGGGTCGCAGCGCACCTGGTTCATATAGATCGAGCAGTTGTACTTGTTGCCCTGAAAGCTCGCCTGGTTAGCGCGTCGATTCGCGCTGGCGGTCAAAGCCAAAGACCTGCACATGGCCTCGGTGCTGCTGAAGTAGTTGGCGGTTTTCTCGGCGATCACCTGGTCCGACAGCACCGCATTGCTGCCAATGGGGCCACCACATCGCAGCCCTGCAAGGCAGCACGGCCACGCACAGGGCGGGCCAGGCGGCCAGGGCAAAGACATTGCGCAAGATGGAGGGGGTCATGGAGGCATCCTGTAGGTAGCGGCAATGCGCTACTGTCTCACATCCCGTCGGTCCTGTCAGGAGGTGGTGCGTCAGGCTGCTTGCGCTTCGGCAGGCACGGCAGCCGAGCGCGCATTCCAGCGCTGCCATGCCTTTTCATGGAAGAAAAAGGCAAAGGCCTGCACCGTGGGCTCGAGCAAGCTCAACGTGAGCGAGGCAATCAGGTTGCCGGTGACAGCATAGGCCACCATCGCGGCCACCGTGATGTGGATCAGGTAGTAGCTGGCGGTCTTTTTGAGGGTTTGGCGGTTGTTCTGCAGGCTGCGGCGGAGGGAGACATGGCGGGCTCTTTCTTGCAATGAGGGCCACTAACACACCCCTTGATACGTCGTTGCCTGCCGGCCGCGCCAAGCCTTGCCGTACTACTGTACTGTCTGCGGCTTGGCGCCTAGTCTCAACCGCAACCTTTGGTTTGCTGGGTCGTGTTAGCGGCCCTAAATCAATGACAGTGCTGTAAATGATATTTATTAGCAATGGCAAGGGCCAATGAATCCTCGCTAAAAACAGCATACGTCAGCGCAATGCCTGCCGTCACGGGCAGGCGGCCCGCGCGCCAAGGCCTGCGCTATGATGCGGTGCGGTTGCCGACCGGGCGACGTAATAACACCTCCATAACAAGCCAGACGACTATGACGACGGACCAGCAACGCAGCTATACGGCACCCTGCCCGGGCTGCGGTGCACCTGTGGAATTTTCCAGCGCCCAGTCTGTATTTGCCGTCTGCCCGTATTGCCACAGCTCCATCGTGCGCAATGGCGATATCTTGAAGCGCATCGGCAAGATGGCCGAGGTCTTCAACGACTACAGCCCGCTCAAGCTGAACAGACCGGCCAGTTTGCCAAGGGCAGCCAGGGCAAGCCGGAGGGCTTTCGCCTGGTGGGCCGGCTGCAGTACAAGGGGGAGACCGGCAGCTGGAACGAATGGCTGGCACTGGGCGACAGCGGCGAGACCGCCGTCATCAGCGAGGACAACGGCCAGTTTGTGCTGAGCCGCGCGAGCCAGGCCCCCACCAAGAACCTGCCCCCCGCCGACCGCTGGCAGCCGGGCCAGCGCATTGCGATCAGCGGCGTGCAGTACAGCGTGACCAGCGTGGTGCTGGCCCAGCTGATGGCGGCCGAGGGCGAGATGCCGCACCAGCCCGAGCTGGGCAAGCCCTTTACCGTGGTGGAGCTGCGCACCGAAGACGACAAGGTGCTGTCCATCGACTACAGCGAGCAGCCCCCTGCCGTCTACCTGGGCGCGCCGGTGCTGCTGGGCTCGCTCAAGATTGCAGGGCTGCGGCCCACGTCCACCAAAAAGGACCAGGGCCGGCACTTCAACTGCCCGCGCTGCGCGCGCGCGTGTCGACATCAAGCTGGACACGACCCAGGCCCTCACCTGCCCGAGCTGCGGCTCGCTCATCGATGTCTCGCAAGGCATTGGCGGCGAGCTGCGCGCGGCGATGCAGAAAGACCCGGTCAAGCCCCTGGTGCCGCTGGGCAAGATAGCGACGCTGGCGGCAGCAAATGGCAGTTGGTGGGCTTTCAGCACCGCATGGGGATCGAACCCGATGACGACGAGTACTTTGGCTGGGATGAGTACCTGCTCTACCACAGCCAGCAGGGCTTCCAGTTTCTGGTCAACAGCAGCGAAGGCTGGAGCCTGGTCAAGACGCTGACCGGCGCGCCCGACTACCGCGCAGGGCGCAGCACGGCGACCTGGAAGCAGCAGACCTACCAGCTGCAATCGCGCTACCGCGCCGAGACCACCTATGTGCTGGGCGAGTTCTACTGGCCAGTCGCCGGGGCGACAAGACCGACAATGTGGACTTTGCCCGGGGCAAGGATGGCGCGCAGCTGCTGAACCTGGAGCAAAGCGCGCGCGAGCTGAGCTGGTCGCTGGGCCGCAAGATGACGCCCGAGTCGGTCGCAGCCGCCTTTGGCATGAGCGACCAGCTGGCGCTGTTCAAGCCCGAGACCAGCAGCTTCACGGTGCCCAAGCTGGGCTGCATGCCCATCATCATTGGGCTGTTCCTGCTGTTCTTTTTGCTGATCTGGTTGTGGCCCAAGGGCTGCGATACTGCGCTGGAGCGGCGCAAACTGGCCGCCGACCCGACCTATGTGAGCAAGTGCAGCACCAGCACGGGCAGCGGCCGGTCGTCGAGCGGTTCCTGGGGTGGCTACAGCTCCGGCGGCAGCACAAATAAACAATGGCTGGCAACAGCACTGCGCAGAGCCCAACGGGCGCGCATTTGACGAAGGAGAGAGTTGTGATGGATTTGGAATGGTTCCGCCCTGCGGCGTTTTTTGGCTCCATCCTGTTCGCCATGGTGGGCGTGGTGGTCTTCTGGCTGTGCTTTCTGATCATCGACAAGATCACCCCCGTGGACATGTGGGCCGAGATTGTGGAAAAGCAGAACCTCGCGCTGGGCGTGGTGGTGGCGGCGATGAGCCTGGGCATCAGCATCATCGTGGCAGCGGCCATCGGCTAGCGCCTGTTCGTGCCACGCCAGCTGCTGCGGCTGGCATGGCCACTACCGCCGTCGCCCGTTGATGATCGCTGTTGGCCACGGATGGCCGCTGCTGCAGCGCCTGGCATCTGCGCGGGCGATTGGCCCTTTTTTCCTGTTAGCCCACGCTGCTGGTGCCCGCGCGCCTGGCACCGTCCCTGCACTGTTCGCCCGTGTCGACCTCCAGCCCTGACAACCCCTCTGCCAACGCTTCCCCCCCAGCATCGCCCAGCCCGCGCCCCGATGGCGCTTTAGGCAGCGATCACGCGCTGGAGTTTGGCCACGCCGCCCTGCCGGAAAGCGGCGTGCGGCGCGCCAGCCCGCTGGAAGTGGCGATGCTGTTCAGCGTCTTTGTGGTGGCGGCCTGTGGCCTCTTGTACGAGCTGGCCGCAGCGGCGCTCGCGTCCTACCTGCTGGGTGATTCGGTGCTGCAGTTCTCCACCATCATCGGCACCTATCTGTTTGCGATGGGCATCGGCTCCTGGCTGTCGCGCTACCTGGTGCGCGAGCTGCCGGCGCATTTTCTGCGCATCGAGCTGATGGTGGCGCTGGTGGGCGGGGCCTTGCCTGCCGTGCTGTCCATCATCAACGCCTATGTGCCCAGCGCCTTCCACTGGATGCTGTATGGCACGGTGCTGGTGGTGGGCACCCTGGTGGGGCTGGAGATACCGCTGGTCATGCGCATCCTCAAGCGCAATGTGGTGCTGCGCGATCTGGTATCGAAAGTGCTGACCTTTGACTACCTGGGCGCGCTGGCGGTGTCGCTGGCCTTCCCGCTGCTGCTGGTGCCGCACCTGGGCCTTATCCGCACCGGGCTGGTGTTTGGCCTGCTGAACGCCTTGGTGGCGGTGTGGGCGCTTTTTCTCTTCAAGGAAGAGCTGCGCCGCTTTGGCAGCCATGTGCTGGCCTGCGGCCTGGTGATTGCCGCCTTGCTGGGCGGCCTGGTGGGCGCCGAGCGGCTGACGTCGCTGACCGAGGACCACTTCTACCAGGAGCCCATTGTGCTGACCCGCACGACGCCCTACCAGCGCATTGTGGTGACCCAGGGCAAGCGCGGCGCGCGCCTGTACCTGAACGGCAACCTGCAGTTTGCCCAGAGCGATGAATACCGCTACCACGAGGCCCTGGTGCACCCGGTGATGAGCCGCTTTGGCGCGCCGCGCAAGGTGGCGGTGTTTGGCGGTGGCGACGGCATGGCCGTGCGCGAAGTGCTCAAGTACCCCTCGGTCGAATCGGTGACCCTGGTCGAGCTGGACCCGCAGATGACCGACCTGTTCCAGAACGTGCCGAGCATGCAGGCGCTCAACAGCAATGCCTTGAACGACCCAAGGTGCGCATCATCAATGCCGATGCCTTCCAGTGGCTGCAGAAGGCCGACGAGGTGTTCGATGTGATCATCGTGGACTTCCCCGACCCGACCAATTTTGCAGTGGGCAAGCTGTTCACCAACAGCTTCTACGCAATGCTGAGCCAGCATTTGGCGGCCAGCGGTTTTGCGGTGATCCAGACCACCTCGCCGCTGATTGCGCGCGAGAGTTTCTGGACCGTGGTGACCACCGTCGAATCGGTGGGCATGCAGGCCACGCCCTACCACGCCCATGTGCCCAGCTTTGGCGAATGGGGCTTTGTGATTGCCAGCCGCCGCCCCTGGAGCCTGCCGACCACCTTGCCCGAAGGCATGCGCTTTTTGAGCCTGCCCAGCCTGCCGCTGTTGTTTGACTTTCCGCCCGACATGGCGCGGGTGCCGACCGAGGTGAACCGCCTGTCCAACCAGGTGCTGGTGCACACCTATGAGCGCGAATGGGGCAAGGTGGCGCACTGACATGATGGCCTGCCACCCTTGCCCACTGCGGACCGCCCAGTGATGCAGCGCCGCTCCGTCCTGAAAGGCGCCGCGGCGCTGGCTGGCAGCAGCGCGCTGGCCGGCTGCAAGCCCGCGCCACCCAGCACCAGCACAGCCCATATCCAAGGCGGCTTTGTGGGCCAGGCCTGGGAGCGCGGCCATGCGATGCGCGACCGCCTGGCACAAGGCCTGCCGCTGCCCGCGCCCAGCCGTACCCACCGCGTGCAGGTGCTGATTGCCGGCGGCGGCATTGCCGCGCTATCGGCCGCCCGCGCCTTTCGCCTGGCAGGCGCCAGCGATGTGGCCCTGCTGGAGCTGGAAGACCAGGGCGGCGGCAACAGCCGTGGCGGCACGGTGCAGGGCCTGCGCTGCCCCTTGGGCGCCCACTACGTGCCGGTACCTGGCGACAGCGCGCCCGAGGTGCAGGATCTGCTGGAAGAACTGGGTGTGCGCCAGCGCGTAGCTGGCCGCTGGCAGTACAAGGACGAGTACCTGTGCTTTAGCCCGCAGGAGCGCCTTTTTATCCATGGCGAATGGCAGGAAGGCCTGCTGCCCACGCAGGACGTGGCCGCCAGCACCATCGCCCAGTACCAGCGCTTTGCCCAGCTGGTGGACAGCGCCATGCGCGCGCAGCCCTTCAGCATGCCGGTGATGCGCAGCTGGCAGGCCCAAGGCGGCCTGGCCCCCGCCCACCAGGCGCTGGATGCGATCCCTTTTGACACCTGGCTGGCCCAGCACCAGCTGGACGACCCGCTCCTGCGCTGGTATCTGGACTATGCCTGCCAGGACGACTTTGGCGCCGGCTGCGTCCAGGTATCGGCCTGGGCGGGCCTGCACTACTTTGCCAGCCGCCACGGCTTTCAGGCCCCGGGCATGCCAGACGACGCGCACGACAGCGTGCTGACCTGGCCGCAGGGCAATGGCTGGCTCAGCGAGCAGCTGAGCGCCCCGGTGCAGGCCGCCGGCTGGCTGCACAGCGGCCACACGGTGATGCGGATCGCCGAGACGCGCCAGGGCGTGGAGATCGACAGCTTCAACCACGCGAGCCAAAGCATGGAGCGCTGGCAGGCTGCGCACTGTATCGTGGCGCTGCCGACCTTTATCGCGGCCCATGTGGTGCAGGACCCGCCCGACTTTCTGCGCGCCGCCGCGCAGGCATTGGATTGGGCACCCTGGCAGGTGACCAATGTGCATATCCGCGCCCCACTGCGCGACCGCCCCGGCGCCGAACTGGCCTGGGACAATGTGCTGTACGACGATGTGGCCCACGGCGGCCTGGGCTACGTCAACGCAGGTCACCAGCGCCTCAATGCCATGCAGCAGCTGCCCACGGTGCTGACCTGCTACCGCGCCTTGGGCGGCAACGCGCCTGGCGCCAGCGCCCGCAGCGCCCGCCAGCAACTGCTGGCCCAAACTTGGGAAGCCGCCCGCGACCAAACCCTGGCGACGCTTGCCCGCGCGCACGCCGACATCTACGAAAAAACCACCCATGTCGAGGTCATGCGCTACGGCCACGCGATGGCCATTCCCCGCCCCGGCACCCAAACCGTGCTGAGCCGCATCGGCCAGCCCGCCACCAGCGCCAAGCGCCCAGCGCGGATCAACGGCGAACGCCTCCAAGCCCTGCCCACCCCGAGCACCGGCCGCCTGCATTTTGCGCACAGCGACTGGTCGGGGTATTCGGTGTTTGAGGAGGCGTTTACGCGGGGGTTGTATGCGGGGGCGGCAGCGGTACGGGGGTGATGGAGGCAGCTGCGCATGCACATTGGGAGCCATGCCTCACGCCGGCAAGTGAAGCGCATGGCTGAGATGCAGCAGGCGCTGGTAAGCTCCTTTGCTCACAAAAAAAGCAGGGGTTCTTCTACCGGACGCGAGGCGTCCCGATCAATCTGCCTGGACTTTTGCCGACTTGACCACCGCCTCCCATTTCTTGCGGTCTTGGCGATGGTCTTGGCAAACTCCTGCGGGCTGCTGTACAGCGGCTGGATGCCGTAGGGTTTGAGTGAATTTTCCATCGACGGCTCGCGCATCACCTTCACCAACTGACGGTTGAGGTAGGACACGATCTCCGGAGAGGTCCCGGCCGGCGCCAAAACGCCCAGCCACAGCGAGACGTCATAGTCTTTGAAGCCTGCAGTCTCAGCCATGGCCGGCATGCGCTCACGTGACGTCACCGCCAGCGGGCGCAGCTTGCCGCTCCTGGTGTACTCGCCAAAGAGCGACGCGGTATCGAAAGTCATGTCGATGCGCCCGGCAATCAGGTCGGGAAGCCCGGCTGAGCTGCCCTTGTAGGGAACATGCTGCATGTCCACCCCGGCGATCGATTTGAACAGCTCGCCCGACAGGTGGCTGCTGGTGCCGTTGCCCGCAGAGCTGAAACTCAGCCCACCCGGCTTCTTGCGCGCCAGCGCCACCAGCTCGGCCACCGATTTTGCGGGCACCTGCGGATTCACCACCAGCAGGTTGGCAGTGACATGCGTCAGGCCCACCGGCGCAAAGCTGGTGGCCGGATCGTATTTGAGGTTGGGATAGAGGCTGGGATTGATGGTCAACACGCCCATCGTCGAGTACAGCAGCGTGTAGCCATCCTTGGCGGCATTGGCAACAGCCTCGGCACCAATGCTGCCGCCTGCGCCCGCCTTGTTATCCACGATCACCGGCTGCCCCAGCGCCTCTGCCAGCTTCTGTGCCATACCGCGCGCCATCTGGTCGGTGGCGCCGCCTGCCAGGAAAGGCACAACGAGGCGGATGGGCTTATTCGGGTAGCCACCCGGGCCCTCATCCGCCTGCACTCCAGTCACTGCCACAGCGGCCAAAGCGGCCAAAGCGAATCCGGCGATGAATTTCTTGCATTGCATTTGATGTCTCTCCATTTCTTATGCGCTGTATTGCCACGGCGGACCAGCACTGCTCCGAGTGTAGGCACAGCACAGCCCAATACCAGCCAAGCTGCGGCAAGGCTGGCATGCATCCCGAGACATAGCGGCGGTGCCTGCATCGCTCCAATGCGCATAGCAGAAGTGATGCTGCAGAGCTGGCTGGCACAGGGGGGCATTGGATAGACTGATCCTTTGCCATCACCAAGAGAAGAGACATGAGCGACTGGAAAGAATTGACGCAGTTGAGCGTGGAGGTCAGCGACCATATTGCCGTGATGACGCTCGACAGCCCCCCGGTGAACGCCCTGACGCGCACGCTCAATGACGAGCTGACCTGGGCGTTGGATCGGGTCTCGGAAATGGACGAGGTCCGCGTCGTGGTGCTCACGGGGGCTGGCAAAGTGTTCTGCGCCGGCGCGGATCTCAAGGGCCGGGCCGATGTCATCAAAGGCCCCGGGGACCTGCTGGCGCACTCGCGGCGCACGCGCGAGTGCTTCCATGCGATCCGCGAATGCGCCAAGCCGGTGATCTGTGCGATCAATGGCGTGGCGCTTGGCTCAGGCCTGGCGATGGCTGCATCGTCCGACCTGCTGCTGTGCTCGGACAAGGCATCGCTGGGGCTGCCCGAGGTGGATGTGGGTTTGCTCGGCGGCAGCCGCCATGCGATGCGGCTGTTCAACCATACCCAGCTGCGCCACATGATGCTCACGGGCTACCGTATGCCCGGCGCCGAGCTGTACCGCCTTGGCATCGTTCTGGCCTGCACCACTCCCGAAGAGCTGATGCCCACCGCGATGAAGCTGGCGGCCGTCGTCGCCTCCAAAAGCCCGGTGTCGACACGCATGGGCAAGCACACCATGAATGTGGTCGAGGACATGAGCCTGCGCGATGGCTACCGCTATGAACAGGACATGACAGCGCAGATTGCCAAGACCGACGATGCCAAGGAAGCGCAGCTCGCGTTCAAGGAAAAGCGCGCCCCGGTTTTCACCGGGCGTTGAGCGCAGGCGGCGCGCATGGCGCGCCCCCACCTCGTCAGTCGTAGAGTCGCGTCGGGTTGTCCTGGAGCACCTGGCGCACCGCTGTGTCGCTCCCGGACCATTGCTTGAAGGTTTCCAGCAGCTGCCCGGCATCGGGCTCAGGCGTCACACGCAGGTGCGGCCAATCGCTGCCCCATACCAGCTGCTCGGGGTTGGCCTCCAGCAGCAGGTCGTGAAACGGCCGGGCACGCTCCAGGTCGGCATCGCCTAAGACGTTGCGGTAGGCGCACAACTTGACCCACACCGTGCCCTCCTCCAGCAAAGACAGCAGTTGGCGAAAGCCGGGCGCATCCACGCCCGCGGTGGCATCGAAACCGCCCATGTGATCGATGACCACCGGCACCGGCAGCTGGCGCAGGCGCGGCGCGATATCGGGCAGCACTTGGCAGTCGGTCCACAGCTCGGCATGCAGTCCTTCGCTGGCCAAGGTAGCAGCCATGTCTTCCAGATCCTGCAACGACGCACTACCGGCGAAGTTGCCGCTGGCGCTGCGTTGGCTGAAGCGCGCCGCACGCACGCCACGCGCGCGCAGCCCGCGCAGGCGCTCCGCGGCATGGGGGCGCAGCACGGCAACGCCGCGCAGCTGCGGCAAGGCGGCGAGCGTGTCCAGCAGCAAGCGGTGGTCTTCCCCATAGGCGCTGGGCTGCACGAGCACGCCGTGGGTCAGGTCCAGGCGCCCCAGCAGCGCCAGATAGTCGGCCTGCAGGGCTTCGGGTGGCGTATAGCTGCGGTCCTCGTTCAGCGGATAGCGCGCGTAGGGGCCGAACAAGTGGGCGTGGCAGTCCCAGCCCGGGTGATCGCATCGCTCATGGCCTATTTCCTTGGTGTTGGGGCAAGGGGAATGCCGGCTGCTGGCCTTCGGGCAACGGAATCTCGTGGGCATTGAGCGTCATCGCCACCATGGTGTAGTAGCCGACCAGCGCCGTCAGCTCCACCACAGCGCGCTCGCCAAACACCTCCAGCGTCGCCGCGTAGGTGGCATCCGAAACCGAGCGCTGCTGGTTGAGCTCCAGCGCGAACTGGTACACCAGCTGCTCCTCCGGCGCGCGAAAGGGCGGCGGCGTCTGGGCCAGCAAGGCTTCGAGGATATCGACCTCGATGCCGATCTTCTCCGATTCGCGCCGGTGCGCATACCACTCGAAGGGAGACTGGCAGGCGCGACCCGTCACCAAGATGGCGATCTCCGACTGCCGCTGCGTCAGGCTGGTGCGGTAGCGCAGCAGCGCACCGAGGGCTTGCCAGCAGTCGGCCAACTCGGCGTTGTGCAGCGCCGCGCGCAGCGGGCCCTCGATCTTGCCGCGCGGGCCGGACACGACCTTGTCGTAGACCTGGCGCTGAGCGGGTGACATGCTCTCTGGGGCGGGTAGGGAAATGCGGGGCATGGGTCTCCTTCGTATGCAGGTCATGGATTTCACCATGCATCCCGGCCGTCTCACCCCCCTGAAGCCGGCAAAGCTGTTATGCCTGCAGCGTGGATCGCCACATGCCGGCGTGCGCCTGTTCATCGACGATCTGCGCGATCTGCCGCGCCACGGCTGACGCCGCGCGGCCGGGCCCTTGTTGCGGGCAAAGACCATGGAGACGATGCGCTGCAGGGGAGGATTGACGATGCGCGCGGCGCTGAGGCTGCCGTCTTGCACCTCGCTCCAGACGGCATGGATCGGTAGCACGGTGTAGAGCCCCTCCTGGGCGACCAGAGAGCGCATCAGCGGCAGCGAATCGGCTTCGATGACAGGGACCAGATTCATGTGCTCCTGGCGCGCCAGCGCATCCAAGGTCGTACGCAGGCCATTGGGAGCACCGGGCAAGATGAAGGGCAGATCGTGCAGCGCAGAAAAGTTCACCTCTGGTGCCGAAGTCAGCGCATCGCCTGCCGGACCGATCAGAAAGCTCTCCACGCTGGCCAGCGCCTGCTCCTGCTCGGGCACCGCATGGCTGTATCGATAGAGAATGGCGATGTCCACGCGCGCATCGGCCAGCCATTCCTCCACCTGGCCGCTCGAGCCTTCGAGGATCTTCAGGTGGATGCCAGGAAACTGCGCCCTGATCTGCTGGAACAGCCGCCCGACGATAGGTCCGGAGATGGAGGGCAGGGAGCCCACCGTGACACGCCCGGCGGGCTCGCGCGCCTCGCCGCGGATCTCGACTTCGAGCTGCTCGGCATCCGCCAGCAGGTTCTTCACATGGGGAAAGATGCGCTCGCCCACATCGGACAGTGTCACGCCGCGCCGGTGCGGTTGAACAGCCGCGCGCCGCAGTCGCGCTCCAGCGCATTCAGTTGGCGGCTCAGCAGGGATTGATTGCTGTCGAGAAAAAGCGCGGCCCGCGTCAAGCTGCCAAGCTCGGCAATGGCCAAAAACGTGCGCCATTTTTGCAGGTTGGAGGCGATGTCGAGCTGGAGTGTGGTGGCTTTAGCGCTGCACATGGAATCGGAAAGAGGCATCAGGACAATGGCTGATTAAACCCCATGTGCTGCGCCTGCGCCGCGTCCGCCCCCCTCCGGCAGCAGGGCCATCCAGCGCGCGATTGCGCCAGCCACCGCGACGGGTTGCTCCACCACCAGCGCATGGCTGGCCTGGTCGATCACCTGCACCGTCACCCGCTGCGCGCCCAGCAGGTTCTGCAGCTCCGAGCGGCTTTCCGGCGGGCGCCAGGGATCCTGAGCGCCTTGCAGGTCCAGCAGCGGCGCATTGGCCACCGTCCACCAGCGGTCCTTGGCCGGCACCGTGCCGGCCGCGCGGTAGATCGCCCGCAAATCGGGGTGCCAGCCTTCAAGCCAGGCCCTGGGGTCGTTGCCCGTGGCAAAGAAGGCGCGCTGCAGATGGGCGATGCGCAGGGCATCGGGCTGGCTGGGGTCGGAGGCGATGTCCAGCGATTCCGCCATGCCTGCCGGAAACACCCGCGCTGCGGCCCCCGCTACGACCACGCCGCTCACGCATTGCGGGTGGTCCATATCGGCCACGCGCGCGATGAAATGGCCAAACGCATGGCCGACCAGCACTGCGCTGCCGCCGCCCAGCGCCTCTACGGTGTCGATCACGTCCTGCGCTAGCGCGTGAAGTGTGAGCTGCCTGACGGGCAGCGTGGTGCGCCCCATGCCGCGTGGCTGGGGCCGCAGCACGCGGTGACCGAGCAGCGCCAGCTGCCGCGCCAGGGGGTCGAAATCCAGCGAATCGCGCTGCGACGACGGTAGCAGCACGATGGCCGGGCCCACGCCGTTCTGCGGAGCATCGATCACTACATCGATCTCGCCATCACCGGTGCAGACCATCTCACGGCAGTGCAGCACCGCTGGGGGGATCGTCGCGTTCATGGCATCAATCCACCGTCGCGCCGGACTGCTTAACAATGCTGCGCCACTTGGGAATCTCGCTGCGCACCAGCTGGGCAAACTCTTCGGGGCTGCTGGAGGTCGGCTCAATACCCAGTTGGGTGAGCTGTTTGCGCAGCTCGGGCGTGGCCATGGCACGCACCAACGCGGCATTCAGTCTGTCGATCACGCCTTTGGGTGTGCCGGCTGGCGCCATGACGCCCAGCCAGTTCGAGACGTCGTAACCGGCCAGCCCCGACTCGGCCAGCGTGGGAATGTCCGGCAGCGAACTGAGCCGGGTACGTGATGTCACGGCCAGCGCGCGGGCCCGTCCGCTGCGGATCTGCTCTTCGTAAACGGTGTAGGAGTCAAAGGTCATGTCGACCCGGCCAGCCAGCACATCGGTGAGCAGCGGCGCACTGCCCTTGTACGGAACATGCACCATCTTCACCCCGGCAAGGTCATCGAACAGCGCACCCGACAGATGGCTGGAGCTGCCGTTGCCAGCCGAGCCGTAGGTCAGCACGCCAGGCTTGCTTTTTGCCAGCGCAATCAGCTCCTTGACCGTGCGCGCCGGCACCGCCGCGCCCACCACCAGCACCCGCGGGGTGGTGTGCGTCAACGCCACCGGCGCGAAGTCCTTGACCGGGTCATAGCGCAGCTTGGCATACAGCGCCGGGTTGATGGCCTGTGTGCCCATGGTGGCAAAAAACAGCGTATAGCCATCGGCAGGCGCACGAGCTACCAGCTCCGCAGCAGTCACGCCGCCAGCGCCTCCACGGTTTTCAACGACCACCTGCTGTCCCAGCTCGGATCCCAAGCGCTGCGCCATGCCGCGCGCCATCATGTCAGCGGCGCCACCGGCGGGGAAGGGCACCACCAGCCGCAGTGGCTTGTCGGGAAAGCCTTCAGCCCTTGCCAGGGACGGCACAGCGGCGTACAGCGCTGCTGCCGCCAGCGCCAGCAGCAACGGGCGTCGGCCTATGCCTGCGGCAGCGCTCGCAGGCGCAGCCAAGTTTTGCGGAAATGTCATGCCGGCTGTCTCCTCGTTATTGAAACCCTGCCACCGGGCAATCTGGGTTCTACCGTCTGGGGTGGTCTTTCGCGCAGTCTCAGCTACGCCAGCCCACGCCGCAGCCCTGCCCCTTGGGCAGTGTCAGGATGCCGTCTTGCACTGGCAGCGGCGTGAACGGGTCGTCTTGCAGATGCAGATGCTCCGACAGCTCGCAGGCATAGGGAAGCGCCTTTGGAATGCATGCCGCCTGCAGTGCCATGGCCTGCATCAGCGCCGGCCCGAACGCCGCACCGATGCGGCAGGCCACCTGGCCGCCCTCGCAGATACGCACGGCTTCGAGGAAGTGGCGCAGCCCGCCAAGGTTGGTGACCTTGAGGTTGATCACATCCACCACGCGTTCGGATACCAGCCTGAACACATCGCGCACGCTCTGCGCGCTCTCGTCAGCCTCGATGGCCACCGGCAGCGTCCGCGTCAGCAGGGCCAACCCGGCGATATCGGCCGCAGGCACGGGCTGCTCGATCAGCGCGATGTCATAACGCTCCATTTTGGAGAACGCGCTGATCAGCTGCTTGGCGTGGTACGACTGGTTGGGGTCGAGCGTCAGCGCCACATGCGGCCCCACTGCCGCGCGCACGGCGGCAATGCGCTGGATGTCGGTCACCGTATCGCCCGCCAGCTTGAGCTTGAGCTGCGAATAGCCTTCGCCCGCCAGCCTTGCCGCGATGGCCGCCATTTCGTCAGGCGACTTGATTGGAAGAATGCGCGACAGCGCGACGCCATCGCGCATCTTGCCACCCAGCAGCACATGCACCGGCACGCCCAGGCGGCGTGCCAGCAGGTCATGCAGGGCCATATCGATGCCGGCCTTCACGGTGGGGTTGAAGGCCAGTGTGGCATCCACCTCTTCCATGATGGAGGCGATGTCGTCGGCACGCCGACCGATCAGCCGTGGCGCGAGGAACTCCAACGCCGCCAGCGCGCCGGCGCCATGTGTGGAGATCGCGGGTATCGCATGCACATAGCCAAGGCCGATGTGACCGTCCTCGTCCTGCAGCTGCAGCACCGCCCCTTCAAGGCGCGGCACCTGCGCGCGTGCAAACTTCCATTGCGGATCAGCCAGCCCCTGGATGCAGGGCTTGACCAAAGCGTGGGTAATCTTCATCGCGTTCAGTCCAGCGTGATCTTCGCACTGGTGATCACACCGCGCCATTTATCAGACTCGGCCTGCATCAGGCTGCGGTACTCCGCTGGCGTCGAGGTGGCAGCGATCGCGCCTTGCTTGAGAAACCGCTCCTTCATCTCCGGCGAGTTGATGGCCGCTACGGCTGCTTCGCGCAGCTTGGTCTGCACGCCGGCAGGAAGGCCCTTGGGCGCAATCAGACCATAGGTGGTCTCCATCAGCACATTCGGCAGCCCCAGCTCCACCGTGGTGGGAACATCGGGCAGCTGCGGTGCGCGCGTCTTGCCCGCGACCGCCAGCACCACCAGGTTGCCATTGGCGGCAAAGGGCAAGATAGGCAGCAGATCCACCATGGTCATCTGCACCTCGCCCGACAGTACCGCGCTGATGGCAGGCGCCGCGCCCTTGTAGGGCACATGCACGATGGCTGCGCCCGTCTCCTGCTTGAACAGCTCAAAGCCGATATGCGGCGTGGTGCCCGCACCTGCGGAGCTGTAGTTCAGGGTATTGGGCGCGGCCTTGGCCTTGGCAATCAACTGCTCCAGCGAGGTGATACCGGACTTGCGGTTCACCACGATCACGCTGGGTATGCGCGCCGCCAGCGTGAGAAACTCCAGGTCGTCGAGCGAGTAAGGTACTTTCGTCAGGTTGGGCATGCCGGCCAGCGGGCCCGGCGCGACC
The DNA here is from genome assembly GCF_042647185.1 of Comamonas sp. JC664. Classification (NCBI taxonomy): domain Bacteria; kingdom Pseudomonadati; phylum Pseudomonadota; class Betaproteobacteria; order Burkholderiales; family Comamonadaceae; genus Comamonas; species Comamonas sp. JC664. The sequence goes on along the minus strand of NZ_JBHRUZ010000012.1, from coordinate 4,858 downwards.
AGCGCAAATTGGTGGCCGTCCGCTGGCGACTTGGCGGTGGCATCGACGCCAATGGTGCCGCCCGCGCCCGCCCGGTTATCAACTACCACCGGCTGCCCCAGGGAAGCTGCCATCTTGGTTCCGATCATGCGCGCGATGGCGTCGGTCGGGCCGCCAGCCGCATAGGGAACGATGAGCTTGAGCGGCTTGGTGGGCCAGTTGTCGGCCCACGCGTGGCCGCTTGCGAGCAAGGGGCCGATAGCCGCCAAGAGGCTGGCAAAAGTACGTCTATGCATGGTCGTTGTCTCCTTTTGCACCAGTCTATGCAGAGCCTTGCGCCCAGGTAAGACCCTTGCATCGCAAGCCTGCTATGTGCCTTGAAGCATCTCAGCCTTGCGCGCGCACCGGCTAGGCGCACTGCCAATGCCGCCCTAAAGTCCAGGCATTGCATAGCTGACTGGAGTCTTTCTGATGACCAATGCCAAAGTGGCTTCTGGCCCGTTGTCGCACCTGCGGGTGCTCGACCTGAGCCGTATTCTTGCGGCGCCCTGGGCTGGGCAGATCCTGGCCGATCTGGGAGCTACGGTCACCAAGGTGGAACGCCCGGGCGCCGGCGACGACACGCGATCCTGGGGCCCACCCTTTCTCAAGGATGCCGAGGGCAAGGACACCAAGGAAGCCGGCTACTACCTGGCGGTGAACCGCGGCAAGCGCTCGATCACCGTGAGCCTGGACACTGCAGAAGGACAACAGATCGTGCGCGACCTGGCCCTGCAGTCGGACATCGTGCTGGAGAACTACAAGGCCGGCACACTCGCGCGCTATGGCCTGGACGAAGCCAGCCTGCGCAAGATCAATCCACGGCTCATCTATTGCTCGGTCACTGGATTTGGACAGACCGGTCCGCGCCGCGACCAGCCCGCCTATGACTTCCTGATCCAGGCCATGGGTGGCCTGATGAGCGTTACCGGGGAGCGCGACGGCCAACCGGGCGGCGGCCCGCAAAAGGTCGGTGTGCCCATCGTCGACCTGATGACCGGCATGTATACCGCGGTGGCAGTGCTCGCGGCCGTGGCGCGCCGCGATGAAAGCGGCGTTGGCGAATCGATCGACATCGCCATGCTCGATGTACAGGTGGCGATGCTGGCCAACCAGGCCATGAACTACCTGGTGTCCGGCAAGACGCCTCAGCGCAACGGCAATGCGCATCCCAATATACAGCCGCAGGATGTCTACGCCTGCGCTGATGGCGACGCCATCCTGGTGGTCGGCAACGACGGGCAGTTTGCCAAGTTGTGCGATGTGCTGGGCCACGCCGAGTGGGCCCAGGACGAACGCTTTGCCACCAACGCACAGCGCGTGCGCAACATCACCGCCCTGTCGGCGATGCTGCGCCATGAATTGGCCCAGCGCCCGCGCGCCGAGCTGATAGCGGCGCTCGACGGCGCGGGCGTGCCCTGCGGCGCCATCAACTCGGTGCCCGACGTGTTCGAAGACCCGCAGGTCAAAGCCCGCGGCATGCTCCACTATGTGCCGCATCCCAGCGGCGTGCAGGTGCCGCAGGTGGTAAGCCCGATGCGCTTCTCCGAGACACCATTGCAGGAGCAAATGGCCCCACCGCTGCTGGGGCAGCATTCGCGCCAGGTGCTGGAGGAGCTGGGCTATTCGGCCGAGCGCATCGACCAGCTGCTGGCCAGTGGTGTGGTGTAGCCTCTGAACCGGCCAATGCCCCATGCGCGCCAGCGCCGGTGCGCTCTTCTGTCTTCACTTCCAGGTTTTCTATGCAACTTCACTGGTCCCCCAAATCGCCGTATGTCCGAAAAGTCATGATCTGCGCCCATGAGCTGCAGCTGACGCAGCAGCTGCAGCTGGTCCGCTCCGTGGCCGCGATGCTCAAGCCCAATGCCGTCCTGATGCAGGACAATCCGCTGTCCAAGATCCCGACACTGATCCTGGACGACGGACGGACGCTGTTTGACTCGGTCGTCATCTGCGAGTACCTGGACGATCTGGCCAGCGGCTCGCTGTTCCCTCGGGAAGGCGACGCCCGCTGGGCGGCGCTGCGCTGGCATGCGCTGGGTGACGGCCTGCTCGATGCGCTGATTCTGTGGCGCAACGAGCGCGAGCGCGCCGTGCCGCTGGCGGCCCTATTGGCCGCGTTCGAGCACAAGACCCGCGCCAGCCTGGATCTGCTGGAGGGCGAGGTCCCGGCGCTGGAGGCGCGCGCCTTTGGCATCGGCCATCTGACCCTCGTCTGCGCGCTGGGCTACATCGATTACCGTTTCGACACGCTGGGATGGCGCGAACAGGCACCGCAGCTGGCGGCATGGTTTGCGAAGATGCAACAGCGCCCATCCGTGGCGGCTACCGAGCCGGTGGACGGCTGATCGCACGCAGTGTGTGGGACTCCATTTGTCTGAATCATCGCCAGGACGGAGGGCCTAGCAAACGGTTCATCGATACGGCTGGCTCGATTCCCGGTTCAAGGCCCCAAAATCCGAACGTAACGGCAATTTCATGGAGTGCTACTGCGATGGCCTACGCCAAGGAATTTTTTGATCTCCAGATCTACTTCGCCAGAAAGATCGCGGTACTGGCGAACCTGAAGCTGGAGACGGCCCTGCTCGACTACACGAATTTCTACGTCCGACTAGTGGGCGGTCGAGATTTCGACCCCCACCACCCCAGATGGATGGCCTACATTGCGGGGCTGAAAGACCATCCGGACCTTGGTGCATGGACCTACCATGTCTACACCCAGCGTCCGCACCTTGACCGTCCCGACTCGGTGATCGCAACATTCGGCTGTTTTTCGTATGCTTGGGGGAGCCGGGTCAGATCAGGCTTCACTTCCACAACGACGACCACAGTTTGCAGGGACCCTTGAGCGACGAACGCATGGGGCTGCGCTTATCGGAGCTCGCTGCACTCGTGGCCCATGTTCGCGCCGAGCAACCATCAGCCAGGCAGATAGCGGGTGTCTCCTGGCTCTATCACTTGCCAACCTACAAGCGGCTGTTTCCTCCGCCTTACACCGCGCACGCAATGGTGGCCAGCAACCGATTTCGCAACATGCCACTGTGGGGCCAGTTTTTGAACCGCCACGGCGGCGTCCGAAAGAGCGCTGCGGCAGCGTTCCTTCAGCGGGTCGACAGTCAAGCCAGCGCAGACAATCCCGCACAATGCTTTCCGCTACTACCACTGGCCACTTCCGCACCGGTAGACGTCTTCCACGATTTCTACCAATCGCAACTTGCCACCAGGTTTTAGTGCAGCCAACACAAGCTTTGCCAGGCGACTCCATGGGCACATCCAGGTCACACGCCCAAGCCTCTCTGTGAATCGTTGCTTCACTGACCGCGCCCCTGCTCCTCGCGGTCCCCAGCCTTTAGCAACGCCCGGCTTAGCCATGCGCCGACCAGAAATCGCCATCCTTCCCACCGTTCTCACCTGCGATTAGCCCGCTTGGCGCCAACCAGCCCGGCGCCAGCACCGCCCACCAACAAATGCTTGCCCAAGGCTGGGAAGCTGTGCGCAACCAAACCCAGGCCACCCTTGACCCGCGCACACGCCGACATTTACCAAAAAACCAGCAACGTCGAGGCCAGGCGCTAAGGCTACGCGATGGACATCCCCCGCCCCGGCACCCAGACCGTGCCGAGCCGCATCGGCCAACCCACCAACAGCGCCAAGCGCCCAGCGCTGATCAACGGCGAACGCCTCCAGGCCCTGCCCACTCCAAGCACCGGCGTCTGCATTTTGCGCACAGTGATTGGTCGGGGTATTCGGTGTTTGAGGAGGCGTTTACGCGGGGGGTGTATGCGGGGGTGGGGGAAGGGTGACGGGTGCTTGGGAATCTGCGCCAAGTTCGGGTTCGGGTTGGCGCAGGCGCTGAGAGAAGCAGGAAAAACGGCTGCTGGCATCCCATCTGCACATGCCTCTCGCCGCATCCCAGAAAGCAGTGAACACACCACCGCCAAATGCTACTAGTCGAACGACTTCATTCTGAAGTCCGTTTGGTGGGTGTGTCAAAAATAGAAAATTGGCCTTTGAACTGAGCGCAGCCCTCTGTCCCTTTTCCCGGCTCCGGAAATCTGTAGACCCAAGCTACATCAACAACTCCAGCATCTGATTTCAGATCATTAAAGCGCTTGTATAAAGATACTTCTTGCTGCATAGAAGTATTTGCCTTAAGCACAAAATCTCCGAGCGGTGTCCAAAGGCATATATAGGTCTAATCTCTGTTTTCGCCTCTCTGTATTTCGCAGAATAGTTTATTCCGAAACCGAATATGGACTAAGAAAGAAAATCGTAGAGAATGTCCAAGTCTCGGGACGAGATGCTATCGATCGAGACGACTAACACATCGTTATTTTTTGACTCAACGCTAACATGCACAGGGCACGGCTGAACCGATGCGCTTAAGCTATCCAGCGCCCATAAAAATTAATATCAATCGCCTTTATCATTAGCTCTCACATTTGCAGCATTAAAAATCCCACTTATGATTTGATAGTTTTATGTGGGAGGAGATTTGAGCACCCCCTCGAAACGACGGCAATGCTTTTCAAAAATCTCACTATTTGGAATACCGTATTCCCATGCAATTGAAACTCTATCAATAGAAATTCCAGAGTAAAGCGAGGATAAATAACCTATATCAACCTCACTAGATATTGAAGATTTAGGACCTAATTTTAAAACCAATGTATTTCGTCCGACTCCATGCACCTGTCGGATTCGTTTGCCGTCAACCGACACATGGAATTCCACACCGCCAGACAAAAGCACCCACGGTAGTCGGTCGTATTGAATTTCATGAGGTTTGCTCATGTTATTCTCGAGACCTAATTCAAGCCTTCCGTTACTTTCTCTAACA